>MAAU01000006.1 GCA_002162825.1 Gammaproteobacteria bacterium 54_18_T64 | reverse complement strand
ACGGGGTCGGTCGCCATAAACACCATACCGAAGGCAAAACCACCGACCACTAAATGCCAGTGCCAGGGCATGGCAAACATCGGATTAACATCGGAGCCAATCAGGTTAAACAAGGTCGAGACGGCAAACATGCCGAGCATTACGCCGAGCATAATGCGCCAGGAGGCGATGCGAGCGATCAGCAGTAATGCACCACCGATGAAGATAGCCAGGGTAGACACCTCACCCACGGAGCCGGGAATGCGACCGATAAAGGCGTCCATCCAGGTCATCTGTGTTTGCAGTGCCGCCATACCGTCACTGGCGATAACCGACAACGCCGTGGCACCGGTAAAGCCATCGACCGCCGTCCACACCGCGTCACCCGACATTGCTGCGGGGTAGGCAAAAAAGACGAAGGCACGACCGGTGAGAGCCGGATTGAGGAAGTTCTTACCGGTACCACCGAAGATTTCCTTGCCGATCACCACACCAAAGCTAATACCCAGGGCGACCATCCACAGGGGCAGATCGGGCGGGCAAATCAGGGCGTAGAGGATGGAGGTAACAAAGAAGCCCTCGTTAATCTCATGGCCACGAACGACGGAGAAGAGTACTTCCCAGAATCCACCGACGATGAAGGTGATCATATAGATGGGCACAAAGAAGGCCGCACCGTAGATAAAGCAGTCCCAGATACTGCCAGGGTCCTGGCCGGCGAACATACCGATTAACACACCGTGCCAACCGGCGACTTCGCTGCTGCCCATGGCCGCCATCGCGGTATTGGCCTGAAATCCCAGGTTATACATGCCGTAAAACATGGCGGGAAAGGCCGCCAACCAAACGGTGATCATCACCCGTTTCAGGTCGATGCCATCACGCACGTGAGAGCCCGTTTTGGTGACACTGGAGGGTGAATAGAAAATAGTGTCAGCCGCTTCATAGAGGGCGTACCACTTTTCGTACTTGCCGCCCTTTTCGAAATGCGGTTCTAACGAGTCTAGAATTTTTCTCAAACCCATGGCCTAACCCTCCTTCTCAATGCGCGCCAAATTGTCGCGCAAAATGGGGCCGTATTCATATTTACCCACACATACATAGGTACACAATGCTAAATCTTCTTCGTCGAGCTCAAGGCAACCTAGCTTTTGGGCCATTTCAGTGTCACCTACCACCAATGCGCGCAGTAGCTGAGTTGGCAAAATATCGAGCGGCATAATATTTTCGTAGTTGCCCAGGGGCACCATCGCCCGCTCACTGCCATTGGTACTGGCATTCATATTAAACAACTTACCTTTCACCAAGCTGGACAGATAAATCGGCAACGAGGAGTGCAGGTTGGGGCCCGGCGACATGTATTTCATGAAAATACGTTCCGCACCCTCTTCCAGCACCGACACCTGGTTGTGGAAGCGACCGATGAACGCCAATGCGCCGCTCGCCTTGCTACCCGACAATACCGAACCAGAAACCACGCGATTAGTGCCCTCTTTACAGGCGCCGGCCAAGACTTCGCCGAGATCGGCGCCAAGGCGAGTTCGCAGTAACTTGGGTTCTTTTACCTGGGGACCGGCCAAAGCGACAATGCGCTCGATGGGCAAACGACCTGAGGTGAACAACTGACCGAAGGCGACAACGTCCTGATAACCAATGGTCCAGACTTGCTTGGCATCGCTGACCGGATCAATGAAGTGTACGTGGGTGCCGGCCAGGCCTGCGGGGTGGGGGCCGGAAAACTCATGTTGAGTCACGCCAGCTACCGCGGGAACAGCCGCACCTGGCGCCGTACAAAGGTTTACCGCGCCTTCCGTCAAGCGAGTCAACAGTGTCAAACCATTGCTGAAGGCTTCTTCCTGCCCGCTGAGAACTTGCACCGGGTCGGCCGCCAATGGGTTGGTATCCATGGCGGTAACAAAAATTGAATTTGGCAGCGCATCAATGGCGGGCGCCTTGGAATAGGGTCGCGTGCGCAGAGCGGTCCAGAGACCCGAGGCCAGCAGGTTATCAACTACCTTGGCTCTATCCAGGCTTGCCAACTCGCCGCTTTTATAACTGGCAAAGGATTCCGCCTCATCGCCATCGAGCTCGATAACCACCGACAGCAAGACTCTGCGTTCACCGCGATTAATGGCCTTCACCACACCGGCACCGGGAGCAGTGTATTGCACACCAGAATTCTTTTTATCGCTAAACAGAGCCTGGCCCAGCTTCACCCGATCACCTTCACGCACCAACATGGTCGGCTTCATACCGACATAATCGGGGCCCAGCAAGGCAACTTGACTCACACTGGGGGCATCGTGAATGGCTTGTTGGGGCGCACCAGAAATTGGCAGGTCTAATCCTCTACGGATCTTGATCATAGAAAGCGCTCTCACAGTTAACATAATATTTTGCCCCACACGGAAAAGCGCCTGCTCTACAAAACCTGAAAGCAAGCGCCGTATCTGAATGGGACATACCAGCCAGCACAAAAAAACGCGCTGTTAACCGGCACAATCGGTCGGAAATTATAAAGAGGTCGGCGTCTTTTTACCAGAGCGAAGGGTATTTACCAGCCCTTGGGCGCCGACCCAGCCAGTTAATGCGCCGATGGAAACATTGGCCAGCGCACGCCCGCCATCTGCTCCAAACAACGCAGTACCTGACAGCTGTAGCCAAACTCATTGTCGTACCAGCAGTAGAGTACACAGTTATCACCATCGACGATGGTTGCCTGAGAATCATAAATACAGGCGTGACGATCACCCACGAAGTCGGTCGATACCGCCTCACTGGAAATCGTATAACCGATTTGCTGCTGCAGAGGTGAAAACAGTGCCGTGCTACGCATAAACTCATTGAGCTCTTCACGTGTGGTTTCACGACCCAGGCGCAAATTCAATATCGCCATGGAAACATTGGGGGTAGGCACGCGAATCGCGTTGCCGGTCAACTTGCCCTCGAGCTGGGGAATCGCCTTGGCCACGGCCTTGGCTGCACCCGTTTCGGTTAAGACCATATTCAAGGCGGCGCTGCGACCACGTCGCGCACCGGAGTGATAGTTGTCGATCAAATTTTGATCATTGGTATAGGCGTGCACGGTTTCAACGTGGCCACGCTCGACACCGTATTCATCGAGCAGAGCACGCAGCACTGGGACGATGGCGTTGGTGGTACAGGAGGCTGCCGAAACAATTGTGCTATCTGCACTTATCTCGCCATCGTTAACGCCGTAAACGATATTGGGGATATCGCCCTTGCCCGGCGCGGTCAACATCACCTTGCTAACGCCCTCGCACTCGAGGTGCTGCCCGAGGCCCTTCTCGTCGCGCCAGACACCGGTATTGTCGATGACGATGGCATTGCTGATACCGTGATCGCTGTAGTTCACCTCGCTCGGCGAGTTGGCGTAGATCACCTGGATCTCATTGCCATTGCAAATCAGTTTGTTTTCTTCTTCGATAACGCGAATGGTGCCCTTAAAGGAGCCGTGTACAGAGTCGCGACGCAGCAAACTGGCTCGCGTTACCAGGTCGTTATCGCTCTTGCCCTTGCGTACGACGATGGCGCGCAGACGCAGCAAATCGCCACCGCCAGCCTTTTCAATCAACAAACGCGCCACCAGGCGACCGATGCGGCCAAAACCGTAGAGCACCACGTCTTGCGGCTCGGGCAGGGGCTTCTGGTCTTTGGCAATCAGCGAACTCATCTCTTCGGTGAGGAAGGTCTGGGGGTCGCGCCCCTCGCCCTTCTCCTGATAGGTCACCGTCAACTTACCGATATCGATATGCGCCGGACCAATACCCATCGCCACCAGGGCTGTAATCATTGGGAAGGTTTCAAATTCCGACAACTCATTCTGCTCGATCTGACGTACAAAGCGGTGCGCCTTCATCAAATCGGTCACCGACAGGTTGACCATATTGCGCCCGTACATATACAGCGAGACACTGTTTTCACGGTAGAGCTTGCCGATCAGGGGGATCATCGCCTCTGCCAGAGCTTCGCGCTCTTTCCAGTCTTTGAAGAAATCAGTCGGTTGCGGTCGGTTCACGTTATCTCACCTGTATTTCGGGAAGTTGCTTGGATGGGTTGGGTGTCGCATTGAGAACGTACTGCACTGTTAAAAAATCACAGCTCATAAATTGGGCCGCTATTATCGTGATTCACCTGCTCGAGTGCAACGGGCCTATAGAGGGAAAAAGGCCAAAGCGGCCACATTTTGCGCCGTTCGGTTGATCAAGCGTTCATTTTGCAGAGCCACCACCCGCGCCATCATGTCCTGGCTGGCGATCAACTTGCCAAACAGCCGCGCAAAGCTCAAATTCACCGGCTCACCCGGCAAATTATTGGTGAGCAATAAAGGCTTGCCATTATCGCCCCCTCGAGCCAACCTCCAGATCAATATCTCGATATTGCGCGCACTGTCATAGAGTTTTTGTTGGTCGAGTCGATCAAAGAGAAAAAACTCGTCCTTATAGCCATAGGCATTACGAATCATGCCATTGAGCCCCGCCATCGTCGCCATCACCCGATCACCCTGATAACCCGGCGCCAGGGCCAATTCCAAAGCACCTGTGCCCCCCGCAAGGGACAAGTCCTCATAGGTAATATAGCCGGGCTGCGAGAATAACTGCTCGAGTCGCTGCTCAACGCTGTAGCCGGGACTGCGCCTCAATTGCTGCGGATTGCGCTTGTACAGCTTGTGCGTCAGCTCACGCAGCAGGCTTTGACCCTGCCGATAATGCAGGTCGGCCACCAGGTCGATATCACTTTTCACCAGATTTTGTGGTCGAAAGTGCAAATCGCTACAGGCCACCATGCTCAGGAAAAAAAACACAGCGAATAAGACACTAGCAGACTTTAAACCTCTACCAATACGAGAACATTGACGAGCCACAATGACAATCATCTCAAACAAACACCCCCATACAACCAGCATCATCCCTGTAAATTTACATTATTTATTGCACGTCATAATATGACGCCCCACAAGCGCGCCGGTACAATAGTACAGTTATAGTCACCCCTTTTTATTAGCCCCCAGTGAATTATTGCCAATGCCTCAATCTGAATTCTCCACCCCCGCCGCCAATAAGGCGGGTGATCGGCGCCACTGGGGCCAACTCTACGGTGCCGCCAAATCCCTGGCTATTATGTCGGCGGCTAAAAAACACGACGGCTTAACCCTGGTACTCACGGAGTCTGCAAAGGCCGCCGCGGCCCTGGAGCAGGAATTACAGTTTTTTAGCGACGATGAACAACTGCCGGTGCTCCACCTCCCCGACTGGGAGACCCTGCCCTACGATCTATTCTCCCCCCACCAGGATATTATTTCCGAGCGCCTGCAAACCCTGCACCTGCTACCCGAGATAACACGCGGCGTCCTGGTGGTACCCGCCTCAACGGCGATGCACCGCCTGCCCCCAGCCAGCTACATCGCCGGCAATAGCTTTGTTTACAAGGTGGGTGAAAAGCTCGACATCGACGCCCTGCGCCAACAGTTCCAGCGCGCCGGCTACCACTGCGTCGATACGGTGTATGAACACGGTGAGTTCGCGGTGCGCGGCGCCTTGATCGATGTTTTCCCTATGGGCTCAAAACACCCCTTTCGCATCGATCTCTTCGATGATGAAATCGAAACCCTGCGCAGTTTTGATGCCGAAAACCAGCTGACTCTGGAAAAAACCGACAGCATCTCCCTGTTGCCGGCCAAGGAGTTCCCCCAAACCGACAGTGGCACCAAGCGCTTTCTCGACAACTGGCACCTGCAATTCGATGTCGACCCACGCCAGTGCACCCTCTATCAGGATATTCGCAGCGGCAATACGCCCAGTGGCATTGAATACTACCTACCGCTGTTTTTTGAACACACCGCCACCTTGTTTGAACACCTGCCCGCCAACACCCTGCTGTTTGCCGACAGCGAGATTAACGCCGCTGCCAGCAGCTTTTGGCACGAGGCCGCCGACCGCTACGAATCCTACGGTGTCGACCCGACGCGACCCCTGTTGAAACCGGCGCAACTGTTTATGCCCGTTGACGAACTGTTCGGTGCCATCGGCAAACTGCCGCGCACCGACATTCAATACCAGAGTCTCGACACGGCCAGTGCCAACTATAATTTTGCCACCCAGCTCTTGCCCGACCTCAGCATTGACAGCAAGGCCGGCCAGCCCCTCGATAAACTCGATAACTTTCTGCTCGAAACCGAGGCCCGCACCCTGTTCTGCGCCGAGTCACCCGGGCGTCGCGAAGTGCTACTGGAGCTATTGAGCGGCATCGGCGTCACACCCAGCGCCGTCGATTCATGGCAGGCCTTTTGTGACAATAAAGAATCCATCTGCATCACGGTCTACCCCCTCGAGCGAGGTCTACGACTCGACACACCCGCCGTTAATTTAATTAGCGAAAGCGAATTATTTGGCCAGCAAATTCTGCAACGCCGTCGTCGCTCCCGACAAAAAGAAGGTGCCGAGCAGATTGTTAAAAACCTCACCGAACTGCAAATCGGCGCACCGGTGGTACACATCGACCACGGCGTCGGTCGCTATGCGGGCCTAACCACCATGGCGATGGACGGCGAGCCCCTGGAGTTTCTCGAGTTACACTACGCCAACGAGGCCAAGCTCTACGTACCCGTCGCCAACCTGCATTTAATCAGCCGCTACAGCGGTGGCGATGCCGACACCGCGCCACTGCATATTCTCGGCAGCGAGCGCTGGCAAAAGGCCAAAGAAAAAGCCGCCAAACAAATTCGCGACACCGCCGCCGAGCTGCTCAATATTTACGCTCGCCGCGAGGCTCGCGAAGGCTTTAACTACGAGATGTCAGCCGACGACTACCGCACCTTTTCCGCCGAATTTCCCTTTGAGGAAACCCCAGACCAGCTCGATGCCATTGAGGCCGTGTGTGCCGATATGACCGGCCCCCAGCCCATGGACAGGCTCATTTGCGGCGATGTCGGTTTTGGCAAAACCGAGGTTGCCATGCGCGCCGCTTTTATCGCCGTCAGCAATAACAAACAGATCGTCATATTGGTGCCGACCACCCTGCTCGCCCAGCAACATTACGACAACTTCAACGACCGTTTCGCCAACTGGCCGGTCAATATCGAAGTCATTTCTCGTTTCAAAACCGCCAAAGAACACGATGCCGTGTTCGAGAAAACCGCCAGCGGTGACATCGATATTCTGATCGGCACCCACAAACTACTGAACAGCAAAATCAAATACCGCGACCTTGGCCTATTGGTTATCGACGAGGAGCATCGCTTCGGTGTTAATCAAAAAGAAAAACTCAAATCGATGCGCAGTGAAGTGGACATCCTCACCCTCACCGCCACCCCCATTCCACGCACCCTGAATATGGCCATGGGCGGCATTCGCGATTTATCGATCATCGCCACGCCACCGGCGCGTCGCCTGTCGGTGAAAACCTTCGTCCACCAGAGCGAGAGCCGCGTGGTGCGCGAGGCAATACTGCGCGAGGTGCTGCGCGGCGGCCAGGTTTACTACCTACACAACGAGGTGAAAAGCATCGAGCGCACCGCCAATGAATTGCAGGCCATGCTACCGGAGGCGCGCATCGATATTGCCCACGGCCAGATGCGTGAGCGCGATCTGGAAAAAGTGATGGCTGATTTCTACCATCAGCGCTGCAATATTCTGGTCTGCACCACGATTATTGAAACCGGCATCGACGTGCCCAGCGCCAATACCATTATTATCGACAGGGCCGACAAGCTCGGCCTCGCCCAGCTCCACCAGTTGCGCGGCCGAGTCGGGCGCTCCCACCACCAGGCCTACGCCTATTTACTCACCCCCCACCCCAAGCAAATGAGCAGCGATGCCCACAAGCGACTGGAAGCCATTAGCGCCGCCGACCAACTCGGCTCCGGCTTTACCCTCGCCACCCACGACCTGGAGATACGCGGCGCCGGTGAATTGCTCGGCGACGGCCAGAGTGGGCACATTCACAGCATTGGTTTTTCCCTCTACATGGACTTACTCGAACGCGCCGTGCACGCCATTCGCCAGGGTAAAACCCCCGATATCGACAGCGCCCTCAATCCCGTGGTCGATGTCAATTTGAATATCCCGGCACTCATTCCCGATGATTATCTGCCCGATATTCACACCCGCCTCATCCTCTACAAGCGCATTGGCAGCAGCGAAAACGCTCTCCAGCTGCGCGAATTACAGGTCGAGATGATCGACCGCTTCGGCCTCTTGCCCGACCCGGTGAAGAACCTGTTCCGCGTCACCAGCCTGCGCCATCGCGCGGAACAACTGGGCATCGTCAAACTACAGGCTGGAGCTGGCGGTGGCACGGTCGAATTTGGCAAGGAAACCGCCGTCGAACCGATGACCATCGTGCAACTGGTGCAACAGCAAAGTGATATCTTCCGCCTTCAGGGTGCGACACAATTGCGCTATAAGCTCGACATGCACAGCGCCGAAGAGCGCCTGCAAAATTGTGAAGAATTACTCGAACTACTCGCCCCTCAACAGGAACAGGTCGCTTGATGAATCTACCGACAAAATTTTTGGCGCTGACAACACTCGCCTTTCTCACTTTACTGGCAAACCTCGGCCACGCCAGTAGCGATCAGGCAGGCATCAAAGCCCCTCAAAAATGGTATCGGGTTGAGGTGATTATTTTCACGCAGAAAGATGTCTTCGGCGATGAGATCAGCAGCCGCGATATCGTTATGAGCTACCCCCAGAGGCTCATCGAGCTCGACAATAACCAGGCCGGTTTTATCGCTCTGCCCGATAGCGAGCAAGAACTCGGGCCAGATGCCTACTCCCTCGAGCGCACCGGTGTTTACCAGGTACTTTTCCACAAGGTCTGGCGTCAGCCCGGTTTAAAACCCAAGCAGGCGCCATGGCTCAACATTGATGTGGCCGGAGAAAATACCGCCCTCAATGGTAGTCTGCGCGTCTATCTATCCAGTTATCTGCATATGGAAAGTAATATCTGGCAAGTCACTTATGCCTCAGGGCAGAAATCGAAAAAGTCTCAGCCCGCCTATGATTCCGGTTTGTTGGCGGCAAACACATTGCCAGGCTTAACGGCGACAATACCGGTACTGCCAACACCCTGGCCCCAGCCACCGGTCTCACCTCTGATGTCTGCAAATAACATTATTGACGAACACAGCCTCAACCCTACAAACCCAGAACCGTCCCTGTTAAAGCCGGTGCGGCGAGACATAGAGGAAGTCATCATCCTCAAACAGGCCAGTCGCCTAAAACTCAATAAGTTGCACTATTTCGATCATCCGAAAATGGGTTTATTGGTCAAAGTCTCTCGCAGTAAACCCGCTGTCGTGACTCCCCCCCAGGACCCGGTTTTTGTATCTGAGCCCAAGCCTGTACCGGTACCAGAGTCTCAGCCTGGAGCCACGACTAAAGCACCTAAAACTTCTGAAATTCCAGAGACGGACTCTCAGGAAGAAACCATCACTGAAGAATCACCCTTTGGGGACAATCCAGCCCTCTATTAAATACCAAACAAGCGACAAGCTTCGATAAAACCAAATAACCCCGTTCTTTTCTTTGACTTAGAAGCAAAGAGGGACGGCATAAAAAACACCCCGACAACGCAGCCACCAGGATGACCATGGAAGCAAGAATTGAAAAAATGTTGTACGCAGCTCGCTGGGTACTCGCGCCTTTATATCTCGGCTTAAGTTTAGCTCTGGCACTACTCACCCTTAAATTTTTCCAGGAAGTTCTACATTTCTTTCCCTTGATATTCAGCACCACGGAGTCTGACCTGGTATTGGTAATTCTCTCCCTGGTAGACCTGTCTCTGGTCGGCGGGCTAGTGGTGATGGTGATGCTCAGCGGCTACGAAAATTTTGTCTCGCGCATCGATATCGACGACGGTGAGGAAAAACTATCCTGGCTGGGCAAACTAGATGCCGGCTCACTCAAACAAAAAGTGGCCGCCTCCATCATTGCCATATCGTCGATTCATTTACTGCAGAAGTTTATGAATGCCGAAAAAGTCGATAACGAAAAATTGATGTGGTATGTGATTATTCATCTGACGTTTGTGCTATCTGCCATCGGTATGGCCTGGGTAGATAGGATGAATAAGCGCTAATAAAATTGAACCGTCGAAGGTGAAAGGCACTGCGCCCACTATGGGCGAAGAAAGCCCCGAGCTTATTTTTTATTGAACTCAAAACCTTAGTAGGGAATGTCTTTCACACTCATGGATTTATACTGAGCCGGAATATATTGAGATGACAAGGTCAATAACGACTGCCTGTATATTCTAATATGAGGCCTTTCATCCCCCCGTGACCGGCGGAAAAAAGGCCACCTCATCGCCGGCCTGTAAGGCATGGTCATCATCGCTAATCACCTGATTGACCGCCACTAGTACCTCCTGCTCGGCAAACATTAGCTGCCAACGGCCCCCCTTTGCGGCGAGTTGTTTTTTTAGCTGGGCCACACTGAGTTCCTCGGGCATGGCAAACTCCAGCGACTCCAGATCGAGCATCTCACGCAGTTGGGCGAAAAATAATATTTTTATCACGCCGATACCCCAGCCATACCGGCATTGCTGCGCTGCCAGGGGCCGGTCTTACCGCCCTCTTTTGTTAGCACGCGAATACCGTCAATGGTCATACCCGGATCGACGGCCTTACACATATCGAACAGGGTCAGGGCCGCCACCGACACGGCGGTGAGCGCCTCCATCTCGACACCGGTTTTACCATCCAGCTTACACATAGATTCGATACGTATAGCGCGTTGCTCAAGCTGAATTTCAAAATCGATCTGCACCTTTGACAGCAACAGGGTATGGCACAGGGGAATTAATTCGGGGCAGCGCTTGGCGCCCTGAATACCGGCGATACGCGCCACGGCCAGCACATCGCCCTTGGCGTGACCACCCTCCTGTATCAAGGCCAGGGTCTCGGCGCGCATGCGCACATAGCCTTCGGCGACGGCAATGCGCGTGGTGATAGCCTTGCCACTGACATCGACCATGGCGGCTTCGCCAGCCTGGTTAATATGACTTAATTCACTCATAGAGGGCCTTTTATTGGTGTCTAAAACGCGTCGACATTTACGCTTCGCGGCTACCGCAATCAACGCCACTGGTCGCCTTTAACTGGGCGACAAAATTACAGGGCCGGTGACTAGCGTCGAGCTGCTCAGCAATAATGCCCTCCCAGGCGGTGCGACAGGCGTTGGTCGAACCGGGCATGCAAAACACCAGGGTGCCATTGGAAAGCCCCGCCAGGGCCCGCGACTGTACGGTGGAGGTGCCGATATCCTGATAGGAGATCTGGCGAAACAGCTCACCATAGCCGTCGATAGTGACGTCGAACAGGGGCTCAACGGCCTGGGGGGTTGAATCCCGCCCGGTAAAGCCGGTGCCACCGGTAATCAATACCACCTGAATATCCCCCGAGGCTATCCACTGGGCCACCAGCGCACGGATCTGATAGAGCTCATCTTTAATAATCACCTTCTCACCGAGCAGGTGGCCGGCGGCAAGTAGTTTCTCGACCAGGTATTTACCCGAGGTGTCGCTCTCTTCATCGCGACTATCGGAAACCGTTAATACCGCAATCTTTAGCGCCTGGAATTTTTCCGCATAATTTTTTGCCATCACCCAAGTTCCTATATTTAACTACCGTAAATTCGCCATCGAACCTTCATTAACCACCGAGCATGGCCAGGTGGCTGGTGCCACCGGTATTGCCATCCTGTAAATAATGGCTGACTTTTTTGTCATTTAACTGGGTTTGCATATGGGCGATTAATTCATCTTTTTGATCTGCGTGCTGTAGTAATTGGCGCAGGTCGAGACCCTTGTCAGAAAACAGGCACAGGTGGAGTTTACCCGTGGCGCTGATGCGTAGGCGATTGCAACTGGCACAAAAGTCCTTGCTGTAGGGCATGATCAGGCCAACGCGCCCCCGGTAGTCGGGGTGATGAAACTCCTGAGCCGGGCCCGCGTCTTTCGAGCGCAGGGCCTGCTCCCAACCTTCGCTCAACAAGCGCTGCTTAATATCCTCGCCGGAGACATGGTTGCGCCGGTAAAACTCTTCATTGTCACCGGTTTGCATCAATTCAATGAAGCGTAGCGTCAGCGGTTTATGCTTTACCCAGGCCAGAAACTGGTCGATTTGATTGCCGTTGTAGGCGCGCATCATCACCACGTTAACCTTGATCGAGC
>MAAU01000061.1 GCA_002162825.1 Gammaproteobacteria bacterium 54_18_T64 | reverse complement strand
CCGTTCGAGACCAAAAACAAGACGCCGCTTAAGCGGTATCTTAAATTCAGTAATTAACTAAATCGGGAGATTGAGTGATGGCTCTATCTAAAGATGATATCTTAAATGCAATCGCAGAAATGAGCGTAATGGAAGTTGTTGAGCTCGTTGAAGCAATGGAAGAAAAGTTCGGCGTATCGGCAGCAGCTGCCGTTGCCGTTGCAGCACCAGCCGCTGGTGGTGATGCCGGTGCCGCCGCTGAAGAGCAAACAGAATTTGATGTTATTTTGGCGTCTATTGGCGACAAGAAAATCAATGTCATCAAAGCTGTTCGTGCGATCACAGGTCTCGGCCTGAAAGAAGCCAAGGCTATGGTCGACGGCGCACCGTCTGCTGTTAAGGAAGCCGCATCTAAGGAAGACGCAGAAGCTGCTAAGACGCAGTTGGAAGAAGCTGGCGCAACAGTCGAGCTTAAGTAAGTTTTTCGCCCTTTATGGCGAAAGTCTGATTATTCAGGCACAAAGGCTGGTGGGTTATCCCACCGGCCTTTTCCCGCTTACAGGATCTGCCTTTTAAAAAAGTAAGATTCTTTGGTCAAAGCGGCGCAATTGTAAGACGTTAATTATTCGCAAGGTTCACGAGTCGGGGAAACTATATGGCCTATTCATACACACAGAAAAAACGGATTCGCAAGGGCTTTGGCAAGCTTTCGCAGGTGATGGACCAGCCCTACCTGTTGGCAATTCAACTCGACTCCTATCGAAAGTTCACCCAGGATGGTGTTGCTGCTGCCGATCGTAAGCCTGCTGGCCTGCACGCAGCATTAAACTCCGTATTCCCGATAGAGAGCTATTCGGGCAACGCCCGCCTGGAATATGTTGATTACAAGCTTGGCAAGGCTGTTTTTGACGTCGAGGAGTGTAAATTACGGGGCGCCACATATGCCGTGCCCTTGCGTGTCAGAGTGCGCCTTATCTTAATTGACAAGGACTCTGCAAATAAGACCATCAAGGATATTAAGGAACAAGAAGTCTACATGGGTGAGATGCCCCTGATGACAGACAACGGTACCTTTGTGGTTAATGGCACAGAGCGAGTCATTGTTTCCCAGTTACATCGTTCCCCGGGTGTTTTCTTTGACCACGATAAGGGCAAGACACACTCATCGGGTAAACTGCTCTATTCAGCACGTGTGATTCCCTACCGTGGTTCCTGGTTGGATTTTGAATTCGATCCCAAGGATATGCTCTACGTGCGCATTGATCGCCGTCGAAAATTACCCGCTTCAATCTTACTACGTGCCATGGGTTATACCACGGTCGAAATGATTGCAATGTTCTACGATACTAGCGTCTTTCATTTTAGAAAAGACGGGGTAATTACCCTTGAACTCGAGCCCGCCAGACTGCGTGGTGAGATGTCCGCCTTCGATATCAAAGGCAAAAATGGCAAGCTCATCGTAGAAAGTGGCCGGCGCATCACTGCACGGCATATTCGCCAGCTTGAGAAAGACGAAATCACCGAACTAGATGTGCCTGCTGAGTATCTTCTTGGCCGCTCCTTAGCAAAGGACATCATCAACGAAGAGACCGGTGAAATACTACTCGAGTGTAATACCCTGATCAGTGAGGAAGTCCTTGAGCAGATACTTGATGCCAAGTTGAGTATCCTGGAAATTATCTACACTAACGATCTGGATTGTGGGCCCTTCCTGGCTGATACCCTGCGCATTGACGCGTCGCGAACCGAGCTTGATGCCTTGGTCGAAATATATCGCATGATGCGTCCCGGTGAGCCGCCAACCAAAGATTCGGCTGAAAACCTCTTTAAAAATTTGTTCTTCAGCTCCGAGCGTTACGACCTATCCGCTGTTGGTCGAATGAAGTTTAACCGCCGTCTGGGTCGCGACGAAATTGTCGGTGAAGGTACTCTAGCAAGAGAAGACATCGTCGATGTCTTAAAAGTCCTCGTTGGCATTCGCAACGGTCAGGGCGTCATTGATGATATCGATCACCTCGGCAACCGTCGTGTACGTTCCGTTGGTGAGATGGCAGAAAATCAATTCCGTATTGGCTTGGTTCGTGTAGAACGGGCCGTGAAAGAGCGCCTTTCAGTTGCAGAGTCCGAGGGCTTGATGCCCCAGGACATGATCAACGCCAAGCCTGTTGCCGCGGCGATGAAGGAATTTTTTGGTTCCAGTCAATTGTCTCAGTTTATGGATCAAAACAACCCTCTGTCAGAGGTGACACACAAACGTCGTGTATCGGCCCTCGGCCCGGGTGGTTTGACGCGTGAGCGTGCCGGTTTTGAAGTCCGCGATGTACACCCGACTCACTACGGTAGGGTTTGTCCGATTGAGACACCTGAAGGCCCGAACATTGGTCTGATCAATTCTCTGGCGAACTACGCGCGCACCAATGATTACGGCTTCCTAGAGACACCCTATCGCAAAGTCGTCGATGAGCTTGTTACCGATGAAATTGAATATCTGTCGGCCATCAATGAAAATGACTTCGTCATCGCTCAGGCATCGGCTACGATCAATGCGAAGGGCAGACTTATTGATGACCTGGTAACGGTGCGCCACCAAAGTGAAACCACCGTTAAGGTGCCTGCAGATGTGCAGTATATGGATGTCTCTCCGCGCCAGGTGGTATCGGTCGCGGCAGCACTGGTGCCCTTCCTTGAGCACGATGATGCCAATCGCGCCTTGATGGGCTCGAACATGCAGCGTCAGGCAGTACCGACATTACGCTCGGACAAGCCGCTGGTTGGTACGGGTATGGAGAGCATCGTAGCCGGTGACTCCGGTGTATGCGTGGTTGCCAGGCGTGGCGGCACAATAGAAAGTGCCGACGCAGGACGCGTTGTGGTACGTGTCCATGATGATGAAGTCGACAGCGGTGATGCCGGTGTCGATATTTACAATTTGACCAAATATACCCGTTCCAACCAGAACACCTGTATTAACCAGAAGGTAATCGTCGAGAATGGCGATGTCATTGCACGCGGAGATATACTTGCCGACGGTCCCTCCGTCGATCTCGGCGAGTTAGCTCTGGGGCAAAATATGCGCATCGCATTTATGCCCTGGAATGGTTATAACTTCGAAGATTCAATTCTTGTTTCTGAGCGTGTGGTCGATGAGGACCGCTTCACCACCATTCATATTCAGGAGCTCACCTGTGTCGCGCGTGACACTAAGTTGGGTGCCGAAGAAATTACGGCAGATATACCCAATGTTGGTGAATCGGCGCTGGCCCGGCTCGATGAATCCGGTATCGTTTACATCGGTGCCGAAGTGGGTGCTGGCGATATTCTTGTTGGTAAGGTAACACCCAAGGGTGAAACTCAGTTGACGCCGGAAGAAAAGCTTCTGCGTGCCATCTTCGGAGAGAAAGCCAGCGATGTAAAAGATACCTCGCTGCGTGTACCGGGGAGCACCAAGGGTACTGTCATTAATGTCCAGGTATTCACTCGTGATGGTCTCGAGAAAGACGCCCGCTCTCAGGCCATCGAAAAAACTGAACTCGACCAGTTCCGTAAAGATGTGAATGATGAATACCGCATCATGGAAAATGCCACCTTCCAGCGTCTACGTTCTGCTCTGGTCGGCAAGGCAGTCGTAAAAGCGTCCGAGTTGAATAAAGGTGATCTACTTTCCAGTAAAGTTGCCGAGACCTATACAGCCGAACAGTGGTTCAGTGTGCGCATGGACGATGATGAGTCCAATCAATTGCTTGCTCGTACCGAAGAGCAATTGCAAGAGCGTCGCAAGCTCCTCGATGAGCGCTTTGAAGACAAGAAGGGAAAACTTGAAACCGGCGATGACCTGGCACCTGGCGTTTTAAAAATTGTTAAGGTTTATCTGGCAATCAAACGCCGCATTCAGCCTGGTGATAAAATGGCGGGTCGTCATGGCAATAAGGGTGTGATCTCGGTGATTATGCCGGTCGAAGATATGCCCTACGACGAGCATGGCGAGCCGATTGATATTGTTCTCAATCCCCTTGGTGTGCCTTCTCGAATGAACGTTGGCCAGATTTTGGAAACCCATCTCGGGCTTGCGGCCAAAGGACTGGGCAATAAAATCAATCGCATGATCAAAGAACAGCGCAAGGTGGCCGAGATCAAGGGTTTCTTGCAGGAAATCTATGATGTCGGCGATAGTGCCAAGAAAGATGACCTCAAGCCCTTTACGGACAAAGAGATTATGTCTTTGGCCGGTAATCTTCGCGGCGGCGTACCGATGGCTACAGAGGTCTTCGACGGAGCTTCAGAGGCTGAAATTAAAGAGCTTTTACGTCTTGCTGGCCTTGCTGATAGCGGCCAAATGACCTTATATGATGGGCGCAGCGGTGACGCATTCGGTCGTGATGTCACCGTTGGCTATATGTACATGCTCAAGCTCAACCACCTGGTTGATGACAAAATGCATGCGCGCTCTACCGGATCCTATAGCCTTGTCACCCAACAGCCTCTCGGCGGTAAAGCCCAGTTTGGTGGTCAGCGCTTCGGAGAGATGGAGGTTTGGGCGCTCGAGGCCTACGGCGCAGCATATACCCTGCAAGAAATGCTTACAGTAAAGTCCGATGACGTAAATGGTCGTACTAAAATGTATAAAAATATTGTCGATGGCGATCATCGAATGGACCCTGGTATGCCCGAATCCTTTAATGTATTGGTTAAAGAGATTCGATCGCTGGGTATCAATATGGAGCTGGAATACGAATAAAGACGCTGTGCCCGTAAACGCAGCCGGGTGTTCGCACCCGGCTAGACAGCATCCACTGGAGGAAAGGTCTTGAAAGATTTATTAAATTTGTTGAAGTCCCAGGATCAACGAAGTGATTTTGAGGGTATTCGTATTTCGTTGACTTCGCCCGATATGATCCGCTCGTGGTCATTTGGTGAGGTAAAGAAGCCGGAGACAATCAACTACCGAACGTTCAAGCCAGAACGCGACGGTTTGTTCTGCTGCAAAATTTTTGGCCCCGTCAAAGATTACGAATGTTTGTGCGGCAAGTATAAGCGCATGAAGCATCGTGGCATCGTCTGTGAGAAATGCGGTGTCGAGGTTACTCTTGGCAAGGTGCGCCGTGAGCGCATGGGTCACATTGAGCTGGCCAGCCCGGTTGCCCATATCTGGTTTCTGAAATCACTGCCCTCGCGCATTGGTTTAATGCTGGATATGACGCTGCGCGAAATAGAGCGCGTCTTGTACTTCGAATCATTTGTCGTTGTCGATCCCGGCATGACCACACTTGAACGTGGTGAGTTGCTCACCGACGATCAGTACTATGAGTCCATGGAAGAGTTTGGGGATGAGTTCACCGCCCTCATGGGCGCCGAGGCAATTCAGGCGCTGATGAAGGACCTCGATCTCAAACATGAGATCTCTGAGCTGCGCGGAGAGATTCCCAATACAAAGTCTGAAACTAAGATCAAGAAATTTTCCAAGCGCTTAAAGTTGCTTGAAGCCTTTCAGAATTCCGGCAACAAGCCAGAGTGGATGGTGCTTGAGGCGCTGCCCATTTTGCCACCTGATTTGCGTCCTCTGGTGCCTCTCGATGGTGGTCGCTTTGCGACTTCTGACCTCAATGACCTCTACCGTCGAGTCATCAACCGTAATAATCGTTTAAAGCGCCTGCTTGAGCTCAACGCGCCCGATATCATTGTCCGCAATGAAAAGCGCATGTTGCAGGAATCAGTCGATGCCCTGCTCGATAACGGTCGTCGTGGTCGCGCCATTACCGGTTCCAATAAGCGCCCGCTGAAATCCCTTGCCGATATGATCAAGGGTAAGCAAGGTCGCTTCCGTCAAAACCTCCTTGGTAAGCGCGTCGACTATTCTGGTCGTTCGGTTATCGTGGTTGGCCCGACCCTGCGCCTGCATCAGTGTGGCTTGCCTAAGCGCATGGCCCTTGAGCTTTTCAAGCCCTTTATTTTTTCCAAGCTTGAGTCACGTGGTCTGGCAACGACTATCAAAGCCGCCAAGAAAATGGTTGAGCGCAGCGAAGCTGTGGTTTGGGACATTCTCGAAGATGTTATTCGTGAGCATCCGGTGCTTTTGAACAGAGCCCCGACGCTGCACCGTCTGGGTATCCAGGCCTTTGAGCCTACCCTGATTGAAGGTAAGGCGATCCAGCTCCACCCCTTGGTCTGTGCGGCCTACAACGCCGATTTTGACGGCGATCAAATGGCGGTGCACGTACCACTGACGATTGAAGCACAGCTAGAATCTCGTGCCTTAATGATGTCGACTAACAATATTCTGTCGCCCGCGAGTGGTGAACCGATTATTGTGCCGTCTCAGGATGTCGTCTTGGGTCTGTATTTCATGACCCGTGAGAACATCAACGTGCAGGGTGAGGGCATGGTCTTTGCCAACCTGAAGGAATTGTCGCGTGCCTTCTATGGCAAATGTGTCGATCTGCAGGCCAAGATCAAGATTCGTATTAGCGAATCAACAATCGGTGATGACGGTGAGTTGACGGAAAGTATTACACTGAAAGAGACTACCGTCGGTCGTGCCTTGCTGTGGGAGATAGTCCCTGCCGGCCTGCCCTACGACCTGGTCAACCAGCCGATGAGCAAGAAAGCCATCTCGCGGATTATCAACCAGTGCTACCGCGTGGTTGGCCTCAAGGCTACGGTCATTTTTGCCGATAAATTGATGTATACGGGTTTTGAATTCTCTACTCGCTCTGGCGTGTCCATCGGTGTAAATGATTTCATTATTCCCGACGCCAAGGCGAAGATCATTGATAGCTCCTACGCCGAAGTCGCTGAGATTGAATCGCAGTTTGCCTCGGGTCTTGTCACCCAGGGTGAGAAATACAATAAGGTCATCGATATTTGGTCCCGTGCCAACGACCAGGTCGCCAAGGCGATGATGGACGTTCTGTCTAGTGAATCTGTGGTCAACAGTGATGGCGAAACGGTTCAGCAGGAGTCTTTCAACTCGGTATATATCATGGCCGACTCCGGCGCCCGAGGCTCTCCCGCACAGATTCGTCAGCTCGCGGGTATGCGTGGACTGATGGCTCGTCCCGATGGTTCCATTATCGAGACCCCGATCACGGCTAATTTCCGTGAGGGCTTGAACGTACTGCAGTACTTTATCTCCACTCACGGTGCGCGAAAGGGTCTTGCCGATACCGCATTGAAGACTGCTAACTCTGGTTACCTGACGCGCCGTTTGGTAGATGTATCACAGGATCTAGTGGTTACTCAGGAAGATTGCGGCACAACTGAGGGTCTGTTGCTGACCCCAGTTATTGAGGGTGGTGATGTCATTGAAACCCTTGGTGACCGTATCCTCGGTCGCGTTGTCGCCGATGATGTATACAAGCCGGGTACCAAGGAAGTTGTAGTTCCGGCGGCTACGATGATCGACGAAGCCTGGGTGGATGCTATCGAAGAGGCGAGTATCGATGAGGTCTTTGTGCGATCGCCAATTACCTGTACCACTCGCTATGGTATTTGTTCGCGCTGCTACGGTCGTGACCTGGCGCGTGGGCACATCATCAACTCCGGTGAGGCTGTCGGTGTTATCGCCGCCCAGTCGATTGGTGAGCCAGGTACACAGCTCACTATGCGTACCTTCCACATTGGTGGTGCGGCCTCTAGAGCAACTGCAGTCGATAATATTCAGGTCAAGACGCAGGGTACATTGCGACTCATTAATGCCAAGGTTGCCGAGCGAGCAAGCGGTGAGTTAGTTACGGTGTCGCGCTCCTCTGAATTGGCTATTGCCGATGAAAATGGCCGTGAGCGAGAGCGCTATAAGTTGCCCTTTGGTGCGGTAATTAAAGTCAAGGACAGTAGTGCCGTTGCCCCGGGTGATGTGGTGGCGAACTGGGACCCCCACACTCACCCGATCATTACAGAAATTGCCGGTAAGGCCGTCTTCTCCGGTATGGAGGAGGGTTTGAGCATCAACCGCCAGACCGATGAAATGACAGGCCTGACCAGTATTGTGGTGCTTGACCCCAATGAGCGCCCTGCGGCGGGTAAAGACATCAAGCCCATGGTCACTCTGTACGACGAAAATGGCGAGGAGCAATTTTTTGCCAACTCCAAGGTGCCTGCACACTACATGCTGCCTGCCAACGCCGTTATTACCATCGAAGACGGGGCCGATATTGGCAGCGGTTCGGTGATCGCGCGTATTCCTCAAGAGGGCTCAAAAACTCGTGATATTACCGGTGGTTTGCCACGAGTAGCCGACTTGTTTGAGGCCAGAAAGCCCAAAGATCCTGCCATCCTGGCGGAGGTTAGCGGTACTGTAACCTTCGGTAAAGAAACCAAGGGCAAGCGCCGCCTGGTGATCACGCCCAACAATGGTGACGATCATTACGAGGCTCTGATCCCCAAGTGGCGCAATATGGGCGTCTATGAGGGTGAGAACGTCGAAAAGGGCGAGGTGATTTCCGAGGGTGCCTCTAACTCACACGACATTCTGCGTCTCAAGGGTGTCGATGAATTGGCGCGCTACGTAGTGAATGAGATTCAGGAAGTTTATCGCCTGCAGGGTGTAAAGATTAACGATAAGCACATTGAGGTTATCGTTCGTCAAATGCTGCGCAAGGTTGAAATTACCGAGATGGGAGACTCGTCCTTTGTTAAAGGTGAGCAGGTTGAATATAACCGCTTGCAGGAAGTTAACGAAGAGTTGGTCGCCGCCGATAAGATTCCTGCAAAATTCCAGCGTGTGTTGCTGGGTATCACCAAGGCATCCTTGGCAACGGACAGTTTTATCTCTGCCGCGTCCTTCCAGGAGACGACCCGTGTTCTGACCGAAGCTGCCGTTACGGGCAAGCTAGACAAGCTACGTGGTCTTAAAGAGAACGTTGTTGTGGGTCGTTTGATCCCGGCGGGAACCGGTCTTGCGTATCACGCCAAGCGTCGTAAAGACAAAGAAGCTGCCTTGAAGGATACAACTGTTTCCGCCAGCGACGTTGAAGCAGCGTTGTCTGAGGCTTTAAGCGTAGAAGACGAAAAGTAAGCACGGCGTAATATGGCTTGACTCTGGGAGGCGCGGTCTTTAGAATGCCGCCTCCCTGAGTTATAGGCCTCAAGACTCGCCTCACATTTAGGGTTGTAGAGCCTTCACAAGAGGGCCTTTTTATCAGGAGAATTATTGATGGCAACGATCAATCAGTTGGTTCGTAAGCCGAGAAAGCGAAAAATTGTCAAGAGTGACGTACCCGCACTGCAGGCCTGTCCTCAGCGCCGTGGTGTATGTACTCGTGTCTATACCACCACTCCGAAAAAGCCAAACTCAGCAATGCGTAAGGTTTGTCGTGTGCGCTTGACAAGTGGTTACGAAGTGACGTCCTACATTGGTGGTGAAGGCCACAACTTGCAGGAGCACAGCGTGGTACTTATTCGCGGTGGTCGTGTTAAGGATTTACCGGGTGTGCGTTATCACACTGTTCGCGGTAGTCTCGATACTTCCGGTGTTGACGGTCGTAAACAGCGACGCTCGAAGTACGGTACAAAACGTCCCAAGGGATAGTTTTTACCCAGTTAATTTAAGGTCGGCGCAAGCCGAGTAAGGCCGGACGGCATGCTGCCAGTTACCGGAATAACCTGAAGAGTAGAGAAGAATATGCCAAGAAGACGCGTTGTTGCCAAGCGAGAAATTTTGCCCGACCCCAAGTTCGGCAATACTACCCTCGCCAAATTCATGAACCACGTCATGGTCAGTGGTAAAAAAGCTATTGCTGAGCGCATTGTATACGGTGCCCTCGAAATGGTTGAAGAGCGCCTGAAATCAGATCCACTTGAGGCTTTCGAGCTGGCGCTTGAGAATATCGCGCCGATGGTCGAAGTTAAATCCCGTCGTGTGGGTGGTGCTACCTATCAGGTGCCCGTTGAAGTCCGTGCCTCTCGACGTGGTGCTCTGGCCATGCGTTGGTTGGTGGACCATGCCCGTGCACGAGGCGAGAAATCGATGGCGCAGCGACTAGCCGGTGAAGTGATGGATGCTTCCCAGGGCAAAGGTGGTGCCGTTAAGAAACGTGAAGATGTACACCGCATGGCAGAAGCCAACAAGGCCTTCTCCCACTTCAGGTTCTAATTACACCTGGCGGAACAAGCAAATCATAAAAAGGCGGCTATTTTTAATAGCTGCCTTTTGTGGTTTCAGGTGGTTCACTTTTAAAAAGTTAAGCCCATGGTTGTGGAGAAAGTTGTGGCACGTAAAACGAACATAAATCGATATCGAAATATTGGTATCGTAGCCCATGTCGATGCGGGCAAAACTACGACCACCGAGCGAGTGTTGTTTTACACCGGCATGTCTCACAAGATTGGCGAAGTGCACGATGGTGCTGCCACTATGGACTGGATGGAGCAGGAGCAGGAGCGCGGTATAACCATTACTTCGGCAGCAACCACCTGTTTCTGGAGTGGCATGGAGGGCCAGTTCGACAAGCATCGTATTAATATCATTGATACTCCTGGTCACGTCGACTTTACTATCGAGGTTGAGCGCTCACTGCGTGTCCTGGACGGAGCGGTAGTGGTGCTGTGTGGCTCGTCCGGAGTTCAGCCTCAGACCGAAACGGTCTGGCGTCAGGCCAACAAATATCATGTGCCACGGATGGTATTTGTCAATAAAATGGACCGTGCAGGTGCCGATTTCATGTCGGTTGTCGAGCAATTAAAAGAGCGCCTGGGTGCCAATGCCATCCCCTTGCAGATGGCTATTGGGGCCGAGGACGAGTTTAAAGGCGTCGTTGACCTGGTTAAAATGAAGGCCATTTTCTGGAGTGAGAATGATCAGGGGATGAGCTTCGAGTACGCTAATATCCCCGAGGACATGATCGGCGAGTGCGGCGAGATGCACGAGTTATTGGTCGAGGCTGCGGCCGAGGCCAGTGATGAGTTGATGGAAAAATACCTCGATACTGAGCAACTTTCCGAAATCGACATCAAACAGGGTATTCGAACTCGCACTTTGGCCAATGAAATTGTGCCCATTCTATGTGGTTCAGCCTTCAAGAATAAAGGCGTGCAGGCGGTGCTCGACGCTGTCATCGAATTTCTGCCCTCACCCGTCGAGGTTAAGCCCATAGAAGGCATACTTGACGACGAAGAGGCGAGTGGTGTGCGCCATGCCGATGATGACGCGCCCTTTGCGGCGCTGGCCTTTAAAATTGCTACCGACCCCTTTGTGGGTACGTTGACCTTTATCCGTGTCTACTCCGGCGTTTTGTCCCAGGGCGATGCCGTCTACAACCCTGTCAAAGGTAAGAAAGAGCGTGTGGGTCGCATGGTGCAAATGCATGCCAATGACCGTGAAGAAATAAAGGAAGTGCGCGCGGGTGATATTGCCGCTGCCATTGGCTTGAAAGACGTCACAACCGGCGACACCCTCTGCGCACTCGGCAATATTATTACTCTGGAGCGCATGGAGTTTCCAGACCCAGTGATATCTGTCGCCGTAGAGCCGAGATCCCAACCCGATCAGGAAAAGATGGGTGTGGCTCTGGGTAAATTGGCTCAGGAAGATCCCTCTTTCCGTGTTAAAACGGATGAAGAAACGGGTCAGACGATTATATCTGGCATGGGTGAATTACACCTGGATGTCCTAGTCGACCGCATGCGTCGGGAGTTTGATGTTGAAGCCAACATTGGCAAGCCGCAGGTCGCATACCGTGAGGCGATCCGCAATACCTGTGAGGTTGAGGGTAAGTTCGTGCGACAGTCCGGAGGTCGTGGCCAATATGGTCATGTATGGGTTAAATTTGAACCCCGGGAAAATGGTGAGGAAGGCCTTGAGTTCATCAACGAAATCGTTGGTGGCTCAGTCCCCAAAGACTACATTCCGGCAGTGGAAAAGGGTATTGCCGAACAAATGAAGAATGGTGTGGTGGCGGGATATCCCCTGCTGGGCTTGAAGGCGACACTGTATGACGGCTCCTTTCACGATGTTGACTCGAATGAAATGGCCTTTAAGGTCGCCGGCTCACTGGCGACGAAAAAATTAGTCGACGAGGGTGGCGCCGTATTGCTTGAGCCAACTATGGAGGTCGTAGTGGTGATGCCCGAGGAGAATATGGGCGACGTGGTGGGTGACCTCAATCGCCGCCGTGGCATTATTTTGGGCATGACGGATAATTCATCGGGAAAGGTTGTGACGGCGGAAGTACCTTTGGCCGAAATGTTTGGTTATGCCACCGATGTTCGTTCGGCGACTCAGGGGCGTGCAACATTTACTATGGAATTTCTTAAATACAGTGAAGCGCCACCAAATGTGGCGAAAGAGATTATTGCACGCAATGGCTAAAGACGAAGTTTGTGTGTGCGAAGAGGGGCGTCGGAACTACAGCGGCGTATTTGATGGGTATTCATTTTATTATTTTAAAGGAGAGCGGCAATGGGAAAAGAGAAGTTTGAACGTAATAAGCCCCACGTCAACGTAGGTACAATTGGTCACGTTGATCACGGTAAAACCACACTTACAGCGGCCCTGACACGGGTTTGTGCCGAAGTCTGGGGTGGCGAAATGGTTGCCTTTGACGGCATCGATAACGCCCCTGAGGAGCGCGAGCGCGGCATTACTATTGCCACCTCCCACGTTGAGTACGATTCTCCGATTCGTCACTACGCTCACGTCGACTGCCCTGGTCACGCCGACTACGTTA
>MAAU01000091.1 GCA_002162825.1 Gammaproteobacteria bacterium 54_18_T64 | reverse complement strand
GTTTTCGCCACCCGCGCCGAGTCGCCATCGTTGCGATAAATCAGCATCGGGCTGCGCAGGTGGTGTTGCTTGGTAATGCGTTCGGCACCGTAAAGGAAGTGCTCCATACTCGAATGCAGATAGGAGTTGACCACCGCCGACAATAAACGCCGGGCGTTGCTGTCATCGCGCACTAATTCGTGGGAAAACAACACGGGGATAGCGCCGAGCAAGTGGCGCGGATAGCGCTCCAGCACCGCATCTTTAACGATCAGCTCCTGCTCGCGGGTGGGCAGTGCCACCACCACGCGCGATACACCGTGGGCAATCAGGGTGGTGAAACCCCGCATCAACTCGGTTTCATCTAACTCGTTATTATTCAGGCTTAAAGCCACTGGCGCAGCGGGCACCATGGCGGGCCACAGGCCGGTTTGTCCCAGCGTGTCGGCCGCACCATAAAGGCTTTGCTCTTCACCGGCGATCAGCATGACACCAACCGGGGAACCCTTGTGCTCAACCACGGCATTGGTGCCGGAGGTGGTCGAGTAGCGCAGGTGGTCGGTTTCACCCAGCAGGCGCGCTAAATCCTCTGCGCCGTAGAGTTCGCGAGACAGTCTGTCGAGGGAGTCGACAAAACATTGACTGAGGTCGTGGGGCGTCGTCGGCGACTTGATGTGTGCCACCCGCTCCCCGTCCGTGGCGAAGGCATCGGTAAACGACCCGCCGTTATCGATATTGACCAGTAATCCCATAGCTTTTTACCCAGTAGAATTAACAAGAGATTCGAGACGAGCCCGAAGCTTTATTACGCAGGGTAGAAAGGTTTTATTAACACCGAGTTATAATTTTTAATATCGTTACGTCACAATAAAAGCCATGCTGAAAACGATGACTCGAGCGCAAAACCCTCAACCCCGTGTTCTTTTTTATAGTTATATGCAAACTTATTGTGCTAACTGGAGCTGATCAAAGAAGGGTAGTAAAACGCAACAACACTCCCTGTTTTGCCGAACCATAAAACTGGCACGCATTGAACTTACTACAAAATCCAAACCAATACCACGAGGACTATGTTAAATAACCCAGAGGACTTTCATTGCAATGATATGAAGCAGTTCGAAGGGAGAAACCTTATATATCCACCTTGGAAAGGTAGCCAGCTTGTCCCTATGTAGCGACTCCGTAACCGCTACGAAGACGCAAGGGGGCTGGCCCAAAGGTCGTATTCATCGGCGTGCTCTACCAGCACGGTTAATTTATCGCCGGGCTGTAGGTCGCACTCACCATTCAAATAGACGTTGCCGTCAATGTCTGGCGCATCGGCCCAGGAGCGTGCAACCGCACCCTCTTCGTCAACCTCGTCGACCAGCACCTCGATGGTGCTGCCAACTTTTTTAGCCAGTCGCGCCGTGCTGATGGCCTGCTGGGTTTCCATCAAGCGTTCCCAGCGTTCCTGCTTCACTTCTTCCGGTACAGGATTAGGCAGCGCGTTAGCCGGAGCACCTTCGACGGCTTCATATTTAAAACAGCCGACGCGATCGAGCTGAGCTTCCTGCAGCCAGTCGAGCAGGTGCTTGAAATCGTCCTCAGTTTCACCGGGGAAACCGGTAATAAAGGTGCTACGCAGGGTGAGTTCGGGGCACATTTCACGCCAGCGCTGGATACGCCCCAGGGTCTTTATCTGGTCGCCGGGGCGCTTCATGGCTTTCAATACAGAGGGGCTGGAGTGCTGAAAGGGGATGTCGAGATAGGGCAGGATCTTGCCCTCGGCCATCAATGGAATCACATTGTCGACATGGGGGTAGGGGTAGACGTAGTGCAGGCGCACCCAGGCATCCATATCACCGAGGGCCTCGCACAATTCGAGCATGCGCGATTTCACCGGCTTGCCCTGCCAGAAACCGGTGCGGTATTTAATATCGACACCGTAGGCGCTGGTGTCCTGAGAAATCACCAGCAATTCGCGCACACCAGACTTCACCAGGCGCTCGGCCTCGTCCAGCACCTCACCCACCGGGCGGCTGACCAGCTTGCCGCGCAGGTCGGGAATGATACAAAAGCTGCAACTGTGGTTACAGCCCTCGGAAATTTTCAAATAGGCGTAGTGGCGCGGGGTCAGCTTAACGCCCTGGGGGGGTAGTAGGTCGGTATAGGGATTGTGATCGGTGGGCGGTGCCACGCTGTCATGTACGGCACTCACCACCTCTTCGTATTGATGGGCACCGGTTACCGCCAGCACACCGGGGTGGGTGTCGCGAATCAGGCCCTCTTCACCACCCATGCAACCGGTGACGATGACCCGGCCATTTTCGGCCATCGCCTCGCCAATAGCGTCGAGGGATTCCTGTTTGGCGCTATCGAGAAAGCCACAGGTATTGACCACCACGACTTCGGCGTCGGCATAACTGGGCGTGACATCGTAGCCATCGAGTTTTAACTGGGTGAGGATGCGCTCGGAGTCAACCAGGGCCTTGGGACAACCGAGACTAATAAAACCAACTTTTGGATTTGCCATCACTACAACCTACGCCAGAACATACGGAAAAAAACCGGGCGTCAATTCTACCAGAAGGCCCACAACAAAATGCAGGCAAACAGAGGTGAACTATAGAGAGTGAAGCTTTATTGTCAGAAACCTAGTCGGCCTTTCCTTCACGCAAGAGCTCGGACTGTTTTTTCAACACGTGGGACATAATATAGTCCTGATCGTCGTCATCGAGAAAAATAAAATCGACCGCTATCAGCTTGTTAAAGTCCGGTGTCGAGGGCAGGGCATCGCGACAGCTAACCACACGAGCAAAGGCTTTAATAAAGTAATATTCGGGAAACAGGGTCAGTGACAACTCCAGGCAATCGTGCACTCGGACACTCGCCGGTGCATGGAAGGAGACACCGCTAGCACTGAGGCTGATTTTGTGTGTGGGCCGGGGAATCACATCCTCCTCGCCACCCGACTCGGCACTCTCGGACATCTGACCGATGATATGGATTTTGCGATTGAGCAACTTAAGCACCGTGGCCACTTCGGGCAGCTGGTCGTCAATATCGATCAGCAGCGCATTGATGCGGCCATCGAGCTCAGCCAGCGAACTCAGCAACATGTGTCGACGCCCCGAGTTCACCTTCGAAGACGCTATCGCATCATCCAGGTCTGCCTCGCTGATCACTTTATAACTCAGCGAAACACTGTCATCGATTCGGTAAAACCGTCTTTTTTCTTCCATATTCCTACCCGTACACTTTTATTATTTAACTATTCATCTGCGGGAGGCTCTTCCCCCACCGCATCCAGCGCGCGCAAGAGCAGTTCCAACTCCGCCGGGGTATCTAGCTCACCATCGAACTCCGGTAATAGATCATCCACCCCCGGTAGCTCCGATTCCAGCCCTGCGGGTTCGGCACCTGCGCCCTCACCGCCAGTGCTGAGAGGCGCATCGGCATCGCGCAGCAGCTCTTCCGACGCGGGACCCGGCTGTAGATCTGGCAGACCATCGACAGGGGCAGAATCAGATGGCGCCCCTACAATATCGGCACCCTCCCCAGCTTGCTCAAGGTTTGGGGCTACCTCATCGCCATCGGCATCCGCTGTTTCTTCACCCTCTATTTCAGAGCCCTCTACCTCAGAACCATCTGCTTCGGCAGCCGCCTCCTCGCTACTATCCTCACCACCGAGAAATTCACCGTTGACTTTGCGCAAGATCAGAGTGATTTCAACGCGACGATTGCGCGCCCGATTTTCTGGACTGTCGTTTGCCACCAGGGGGCGAGAGTCGCCAAAGCCCTCGATCAAAAAACGCCGTGAATCCAATAGCTTCGAGCTCAGCAGGGCATGTAGTACCGACACCGCTCGACCCGCCGACAGCTCCCAGTTTGAACGGAAGCGCTTGGTATGAATGGGCCGATTATCCGTGTGGCCCGACACGGTCACCGTGCCTTCAACCTCCGCCAGTGCCATATGGATTTTATCCAGCACATCGACGAAGCCGGCCCGCAATTTAGCGCGCCCGGAGGGAAAGGAAGCCCTTTCGTTAATGCGAATAATAATACTGTCGGTGGTGCTTTCCAGCTCTATCGAACCGGCGGCAATCTCCTCACTCAAGAGGGCGGCAAGCTTCAGAGCCTCGGCCTTGGTTTGTTCGGCCTGCATCTCCTCCAGTAATTTCTCCACGGCCTGGGGGTCAAGTAATTTGGGGTCGGCCGAATCCAGCTCGCCGACCTTTTCAAACAGGGGCATGTCGGAAACCTGACCCTCGGTAAAGTCCATCTCCGTTTCGGAGCGATCCGAGGGCACCGTGCGCTGCACGCCAAAGGCCTCCTTCATCGACCCCGCAACCTGTTTGAACTTGAGAATATCCATCTCGGCAAAGCTCAAGAGCAGCACAAAAAAGCACATTAACAGGGTCATCAGGTCGGCAAAGGTCATTACCCATGCCGGCACCCCTGCGCCTTCTTTTTTTTGCGGCTCATCGCTCATGGCAAGCTCAGTTTAGAGATTGAAGCCACGGGGCTACTTATCCCCTTCTTCTTTGCCTTCAATATCGCGCTTGGAGCCCGGCAGATAGGTGCGCAGCATGTCGTCGATAACCCGCGGGTTGCGACCCTCCTGCATACCGGAAATACCGTCGATAATAATTGATTGCAGCAGGAATTCTTCATTGCGGCGCAGGCCCAGCTTACCTGCAAGGGGTGAGGCGACTACATTGGCGATTAAGGCACCGTAGAGGGTCGTCAACAGGGCCACCGCCATGGCGGGGCCAATACTTTTCGGGTCGTCCATATTGCCGAGCATCAATACCAGGCCAACCAGCGTGCCGATCATGCCCATGGCCGGTGCCACTTCGGCAATTTTTTCAAAAATTGCCGCTCCATCATCGTGGCGCACCGCCGCCCTATTTCTTTCCGCGGTGAGTGTTTCGGAAACGACCTCCGCCTCCATGCCGTCGACCAGCATGCCCACACCCTTGGCCAGAAACTCACTGCTGGGTTCTTTTTCCTCGAGAATAAGCAGCCCCCCGGTGCGGGTTTCCTTGGCCATATCGACGATTTCCATGATCACTTCACCCGGTACCTGGGCCTTGTAGAGCAGGGCCTTCATACCCGCCTTGATGGCGTCGACAAACTGGCTAAAGTTGTACTGCATCATTACCGCGCCAAGCGTACCGCCGACAACCACCGCTATGGAGGGCAGGTCGACAAAGGGCATCACTCCGCCCCCCATGATCATGGCGGCAATAATAATACCCACGGCAACAACAAAACCTATGAGCGTAGCTAGATCCAATTGACTTCCCCTTTAGAAAGTAGCTAAAGCTGCAGTCGCTCCCGCAACGAGGGTACTGCCCCGTACTCCGACTGCCGATCACGACACTATATATTAAATAGTACTTATACTCTCTACTTAAGCCCGATAAGCGAACATTAGTTCACCGCATATTTGCACCAAGCCAGCGATCATTTCAATATACTCAAATCACTACAGAGCAAGGCTTAATCTCTATCGCTGCGCCACTGACGATAGCCGAGAAAGCATTTTTAGTCCTGTAAAATAGGCTGAACTAGCACCCAGGGCCGCACCACCACCGACCACATCAGTGCGTTGGCTTCGAACCACTCCAAGGCTAGAGCATCGCTAATTTGGCCGAGCTCACCACTGGCCTGCCAGGCCTCAACCTGAGTTTTATTATTGCTCGACATCTGCGCCGCAACCTCGACCAAATCGAGAGCCGGCGCCACATAAATTGCCGTGCCGTTGGCGAAAAAACGCTGTAGCTCGCGCCAGGGCATTTTTGCCGTCTCGCCCTCCAACTTGGCGCGCAGTAGTAGCTCTGGATCGCTTGTGGTCATTTTTCTACTCTCGAGTTTTCGCTGGCCATGTCGGTAAAAGTTTCAGCCATGCGCAGCTTTTCGCTACGCGGCAGTTTTTTGATCGCCGCCTCGCGGCGACTGGCGCTGGAACGGTCGTGACCCGCCTCGCGAAAAACCACCTGCTCGGGCCGACGCCCGGCATGAAAGTACTTGGCTCCTGCACCACGCTGATGCTGCAGAAAGCGCCGCTCAACATCGGTACTGATACCCGTGTAAAGAGAGCAATCACTGGCTCGGATTATATACACGCTCCAGTCAACGGTCATGGCAGGCCCGCCAGAGTTTTAACTCGGCTCCTACTACGCTAGTGACTATGAGTGCCGTCGGCACCGTGGGAATGGCCGTGGGACAGTTCTTCCCGCGTCGCCTCGCGCACGGTTTTAATCGTAATATCAAAGGTTAAATCGAGCCCGGCAAAGGGGTGATTGGTGTCGACATCGACGGAAAACTTACCGACCTTGACGACGGTGACCTGACGCGGCCCTTCCTTGCCCTGTACCACGACAATGGTGCCTGGCTCGGGACGCTTTTTTGCACGCAAATGTTTCAGTGGCACGCGCTGCACACTGTCGGGATGATTGGGACCATAGGGCTGTTTTAAATCAACGGCGATATGATCGCCAACTTCTTTACCCTCAAGCTCCTGTTCAAGCGCCGGTAGCATGCCACCGTGACCGTGCAAATAAACAGTTGCCTCACCACCATCAGAATTTTCCAGCACCTTGCCCTCACCGTCTTTCAGGCTGTAATCAAACTCGACAACGCTGTCTTTCGTAATTTTCATAGTTACCTTTCCACTCAATGTAAAACTAACAAGCCCGACAGGCCCAATAAATTCAAACGCGCAGTATCTTGATTAAGCCCCCACTTGGCAAGCCGCAACAAAGCCCAGACTTTCGCCGCACTGGCGGCAGTTATATATGACCTCACCGCGGGCCAGTTTATTGTGGCGGCGGCTCGACAGGCGATGATTTTGACACGGGCAACGGTAATCGAAATAACGCTGACGCCGAGTCGGAATACCGCTCAGGTCATAGTCGGCGGTACGACTAGCGTCGGCCTTAAAAACCTCCATAATGCTACGCCACTCGTCACCATGGGGCCGAATCGACCTCAGTCCATAGAGACAATCACTCACGTAGTGGGCCACTTCGTGAGGCACCGTGGTTACCAGGCTATCTTCGAAATACTTGGCAAATATATGGGGGTTGTAGCGAATCACCCGCTCTCTACCCTTGACCCGATACATGCCGCTGCAGCGGCCACGCAAATCGAAAAACACGGGAATGGCCGGAAATTCTCGACCGTATTCTCGCTCGGCCAGTGCCAACGTTGCCTGTGTTTTATCTAGCACCTGCGCTTGCTGCTCGGCATTAATCGGTGCAATGGTCGGCGCAATAATAGCGGTCATACCCGAGCCTCAAGCCAGGCTGTTGTGGCAGAGCATTAAGACAGTTTGCGCACTTTAAAGCTGCGACCCTTGATTTTGCCCTCTTTCAAACTCCGGTAGGCAATGCCCGAAGACTTGCGTGCCACCGCTACGTAGGCGCGGAAATCAAAGATATCGATCTTGCCAATATCCTTGCCGGGCAAGCCACCGTCACCGGTTAAGGCACCGAGAATATCGCCGGGGCGTAGCCGGTCTTTGCGACCCCCATCAATGCACAGAGTCACCATCGGTGCCGGGGCCGGTTCACCCATCCACGCCTCAGCAACCGGTGTACTTGCCAAACGAGGAGTAATACCGGAATAGGATTCAATGGCCTCCAGCCGGAAGGTTTCACTGGGCTCGTAAAAATTGATTGCCCTGCCCTCTTCGCCCGCGCGGCCGGTGCGACCAATGCGGTGCACGTGCACCTCGGGATCGCGGGCCAAATCGTAATTAACCACCACTTTCAGAGATTTAACATCCAGGCCACGAGCGGCGACGTCCGTCGCCACCAGTACCGGGCAGGAGCTGTTGGAAAATTGCACTAGCACCAAATCGCGATCGCGCTGATCCATATCGCCGTGTAGGGCGCGGGCGACAAAGCCCTCCGCATTCAAGGCATCGGCCACACTCTGACAATCGCGCTTGGTATTGCAGAAAACCACCGTTGAATCGGGGTAGTGTTTGCCGAGCAAGGTCGCGAGCAAGGCCGGTTTATCGGCAGCCTTCACCTTATAGAAATGCTGGCTAATCACCTCCTCGCTGTGCACCCCCTCAACCCTCACCTGCAGCGGATCCTGCTGAAATTTCCGGCTAATCGCCAGCACGTCATCGGGATAGGTCGCGGAGAACATCAGGGTTTGGCGCCCGGGGGGGATGGTTTCAACAATGCCGGCAATGGCCTCGCGAAAGCCCATATCGAGCATGCGGTCCGCCTCATCCAGCACCAGGGTATGCACATCAACTAGCTTCAATGAGCCCTTGCGCAAATGCTCGGCGATACGCCCTGGGGTGCCGACCACAATGTGGGCGCCATGCTCCAGTGAACCGAGTTGGGGGCCGAAAGGCTTGCCGCCACAGAGGGTCAAAATCTTAATGTTTTGCGTGAAGCGCGCCAGGCGACGCAGCTCCTTGCTGACCTGATCGGCCAGCTCGCGGGTGGGGCACAACACCAGTACCTGCACCCGGTATTTATTCAACTGCAACTTTGCCAGCAGGCTAATGCCAAAGGCCGCCGTCTTGCCGCTGCCTGTTTTCGCCTGGGCCAGCATATCGCGACCGGCGAGCATGGCGGGCAAACTGTCGGCCTGCACCTGGGTCATCTGCTCATAACCCAGTGTCGAGAGGTTATCGTGCATGCCATCGGGAAGTTGCAGGGTGGAAAATGCCAGTTGCTTGCTCATAGCCATTGCTTACTCAGTAAAACTGCGGGTCAGAAAGTCGCGCATTTTACCAGAGAGCACCCTCACCACTGCCACTAAAACTGAAAAAATAGTGGCCAGGGATATTGTTCACACATGACGCGCCGTGAATACAGCCCTGTACGCTCGGCTTTGGCATCCTGCGCCACTCTAGCTCCTGCACCCATGAAATCGTCGATGTCGACACCCCCGCCTCCGACGGCCATGAGTTGAGGGCAGCCCTATTCCGCCCACAGCTATAAATCCCTCTAAAAACCTTCATAATTGTTACAATAGCCCGACTATGAAATACGACTTACACAGCCATACCACCGCCTCAGATGGCGAACTTAGCCCCAATGCTCTTATCGCTCGCGCCATCGCCGCCGATATTGATGTACTGGCCATTACCGACCACGACACACTCGCCGCCTACCGAGAAATTGATGCCTCGGTACTGGGCACATTAAGGCTAGTCACCGGTACCGAACTCTCCACCCAGTGGCAGAAAAACAACGTGCATATCGTCGGGCTAAATGTGCCCCTCGACTGCAGCGTCTTTGCCGACGCCATCGCCAGCCAGCAGCGCTCACGCATTGAACGCGCCAGCATTATTGCCGATAAGCTGGCAAAGAAAGGTTTCCCTGACATCTTACCCGGGGTTCTCGAGAAAGCCGGCAAGGGCTCCATTGGCCGCCCCCATTTCGCCCAGCAGCTAGTGGAAATCGGCGCGGTAAAAAGTCTCGCTGAAGCCTTTAAGAAATACCTCGGCACCGGAAAAGTCGGCGATGTAAAACAAATCTGGCCACAACTAGATGAAGTGGTCGGCTGGATCCGCGATGCCGGTGGCACCGCCGTGCTCGCCCACCCCGACAAATACCACCTCACCCGCAGCAAGCTGCATCGCTTGACGGACGACTTTATCGCAGCTGGCGGCGAGGCCATCGAGGTGGTCTCCGGTAAACAGGACAAAGTCAGGACCCGAGAACTGGCAAAACTGTGTATCGAGAAAAAACTGCTGGCCTCCTGCGGTTCCGACTTCCATCAACCCGGTAAATTCTGGGCCGAACTCGGTCAGCATTCACCCCTGCCCGAAGAGTGCACCCCGGTGTGGGAACACTGGTAGAGACCGCGGCCCGAATCAAGCCCTGTGTTTATCGACTCGTTAAGCCGTGTATTGATACCCACTTTACTAGCCCTGCTCTTTTTGACAAAGCCCCATCCAGCTCTCAATGGCCGAGCTAAGGTATTTTTGCCGGTGCAGAATAAAATAAAAACGGCGGCGCAAATCTCGCTGCGGCACCTCTAGCGGCACTAAACTACCGCGTGCAAAGGCCTCGTTGAGAGCGACCCGAGATAAACAACTAATGCCTAAATCCGCTTCTACGGCGCGCTTTATGGCCTCGGTGTGTTCCAACTCCAGGCTGACATTGATTTGGCTGAGCAGGCCCGTCATGGCGCGGTCAAAGGTTTGCCGCGTGCCGGAACCACTTTCACGAAGTATCCACGCCGCACTCAGCAGGTCCTTATCACTGAGCGACTGACACCCCGCCAGGGGGTGAGTGGGCGAGCAAAAAACCACTAATTCGTCATCCAGCCAGGGGATGACCTGCAACTCGGGACTCTGTAGCTCGCCTTCAATGAGGCCAATATCCAGCTCAAAGTTTCTCACCTGCTCACCAATACTGGCGGTATTGGCGACATGCAGCTGCACCTGGGCACCGGCATGTTGCCTCATGTACTGGGCCATAATGCCGACCGCGAGATAGTTGCCGATGGTTAGTGTCGCCCCGACCCGCAGTGCCGGCACAGTGTTGCGCTGCTGCAGTCGCTGCTCAAAGGCCTGAGCCTGTTCATACAGGGCCTGGGCTTGCGGGCGCAGGGCCCGACCCAGCTCATTGAGCTGCAGCTTTTTACCATTGCGGTCAAAGAGCCGGATGTCATAGTGCCTCTCGAAATCGGAGAGGGCGCTGCTAACGGCCGATTGCGACATCGCCAGATCCAGCGCCGCCTTGCTAATATTTTCATAGTGGGCGACCTTGAGAAACACCTGGACCTGCTTGAGACTGTAGCGCATATCGGAATTACCGAATATCTATATCAATAATACCCATTTTGCCGATATAGGCTCCCCTTGTATAGTTCTGCCCATACTTTTTACTGCGCAAGTTTGGAGCTCTACATGGCGGGATTTATCGAAGCACAGGTGACCAGCGTACAGCACTGGAACGACACTTTATTCAGCTTCAGAACCAATCGCGATGCCTCATTTCGCTTTAAAAATGGTCACTTTATTATGATGGGCCTGCCCCAGGAAGATAAACCCCTAATGCGAGCCTATAGTATTGCCAGCGCCAATTACGAAGATGAACTGGAGTTTTTCAGCATCAAAGTCCCCGATGGCGCGCTGACCTCACAATTAAAAAACGTGGTCGTCGGCGACACTATATTGCTCAGTAAAAAGCCCACCGGCACCCTCTTGCAGGACAATTTATTACCCGGTAAAAACCTCTACCTACTCAGCACCGGCACCGGCCTGGCGCCCTTTATGAGCATTATTAAAGACCCCGAGATCTACGAAAATTTTGACAAAGTCATTCTCACCCACGGTGTGCGCTACGTTTCGGAGCTGGCTTACAGCGAAACCATTTGCAATGAATTGCCCAAGGATGAGTTTCTCGGTGAGGCCATCAGTCGGCAGTTAATTTACTACCCCACCGTGACCCGAGAGCCCTATAAAAACCAGGGGCGGCTTACCGACCTATTCAAAAGTGGCAAGCTGTTCAGCGACATTGGCCTACCCTCTTTTAATGTCGAAACCGATCGCTTTATGATTTGCGGCAGCCCCGCCATGCTCAAAGATTGCTGCGCGCTCTTAGACGAGCGTGGTTTCGTGGAGTCGCGACAGGGCGAGAAGGGCCAGTACGTGATTGAACGGGCCTTTGTTGAAAGCTAAAGTTTGAAAGCTGGGGTCTGAAAAAACCTGAGCTTGCCTAGCAAGGGGCCGCTCTTACAAGCCCCTCGCAAAGTTTCCGGCAATGAAGGTCATGGTGACAGGTAAAGTCCAAGGCCCGGCCGATGACACTTACCGCGTCGGGCGCTCACGCTTCAAGCCCCAATAATTGCCCAGCAACATCAGTGCCGCCCCGAGCAGCAGGAAGCCATCAATCGCTTCCTCATAGAAGAAATAGCCGACCAGCATAATCAATGGCAGGCGCAGGAAATCCATGGGGATGACCACCATGGCATCGGCGTAGCTCAGGGCTTTCGATACGCTGTAGTGGGCCGACATGGCGGTGGTACCAATCAGCAAGAGCCAAAACCACAGATTGCCCGTGGGCATCTGCCAATTGCCCAGCGACAGCCCCAGAGCCATGGGTAGCTGGATAAGGCACATATAAAAAATAATGGCGAGGGGTGCGTCTTGCTGAACCAGTGAGCGCGTCAAGGTGTGGGACAAACCAAAGGCTACGGCACTCACCAGTACTGCCAGCGCCGCGGGATGGATGATGAGCATTGTCGGGCGCAAGATGATCAGCACCCCAACCAGACCTAAGGCGATAGCGATCACACGCGACTTGTTCATCCTCTCATTGAGCAAGAGTGTCGCGGCAAGGGCCGTCCAGATCGGCACGGTAAACTCCAGGGCAAACACCTCGGCCAGGGGAATAAAGCCCAGACCATAAATCCAGCCATATTGACCAACAAAGTGGGCCAGGTTTCTGAACAGGTGCCTTTTAAAACACCGTGTTTTGAACCTGCCAAGATCCCAACCCCGCACAGAGACAAAGGCCAAGATCAGTAGGAGACCAATAACGCTGCGAAAAAACAGTATTTGCGCGGTACCCAGGCTCACCGACAACTCTTTCGCCGCCACCGCCATGAGTGAAAAGGACGCCAGGGCGACCAGCATCCACAGCGCGGCTTTAAAGATGGGCTCGCCCCTGAGCATTAAACCCAGCGCCTCAAACCTCACCCCTATGCGCAGTAATCATCTCAATGCAGTAACAGCGGATTAAACCACCACAATCAAACGCAGGGCATCGAGTTTTAATTGCGCATGTGAAAGATAGTTCTGAGACAGGGCCATCGATTCGCGCAGGTAGTCAATTTCCTCGGCGCGAATACTCGAATTAACGGCAGCCAGGGCCTGCAAGCGTTCAAGTTCGGCATTCTGCCCCGCGGCCATACGGCGCTGAGCCTCGGCGATGAGTTCCGCCTGCTGGGCCTCGGCAATGCTCTCGGCATGGCCCACCAGGGCATCCACCTGGGTGCGCACATGCTTCACCATGTCGACGGCGGTGCGCCGCTTCACGCGCTGGCAGAGCTTGGCAAAATGGGCCTCGGTGAGAATATGGCTGAAATCCTTACCACTCTCATCCACCACCACCCGCACCACCGACTGGGGAATATAACGCCCCAGCTGCATCACCTTCGGTGCCGGGCAGTAGACCGTAAACATGCCTTCAAACAGCAGTGTTCCCGGTTTCAGGGGCGGCAGTTTCAGGGTACACACCGCGGTGCTGCCAAAATCGCCACCGGCAATTTGCTCCATGGCGGCGACGACCAGGGGGTGCTCCCAGGTTAAAAAACGCATGTCCTCGCGGCTCAAGGCTCTGCGGCGCGAATAGGTCGCGGTGAGACCATCTTCCGGTAGGCCCGGCAAGTTCTGAGCCAGCATATGGTCACTGGGCGTGACAACGATGCTATCGGCACTGTGGTGACTCTGTTCGATGCCAAACTCATCGAAGACCTTGCTCAAATAATCTTCCAGCTCACCGCTCTGCTCAGCCTCGAGCATGGCATCGATCACCCCATTGGCGACCTCGGTATTACAGGAATTCATTTCCAGCAAACGGTCGCGACCCTTCTGTAAAGCCTCCAGTGCGGCCTCGGTGAGCTGATAGGTCTCTTCCACTAGATTAGACAGGGCGGCGGCATCACTGGGACAACGCAAACAGTGGTGCAATTGCTCCGCCACCTGTTGATAAATACTCAGGCCCACCGGACAAACCCGTTGGAAGGCACCCAGGCCCTCACTGTACCAACGCAGCATCACCTCCTGCGCACTGTCCTCGTGGTAGGGCACATGAATTTGCACATCCTGGCGCTGGCCTATGCGGTCGAGACGGCCTATGCGCTGCTCGAGCAGGTCGGGGTTCAGCGGCAAATCAAACAACACCAGGTGGTGGGCAAACTGAAAATTGCGGCCCTCGCTGCCAATCTCGGAACAAATCAGCGTTTGCGCGCTGTCCTGCTCATCGGCAAAGTAGGCCGCCGCACGGTCGCGGGCAATCAAGCTCATACCCTCGTGAAAGACACCCGAGCGCACCCCCTCGCGCAGACGCAAGTATTCTTCGAGCTCCCGAGCCGTCGTCGACTGGGCACAGATGACCAAAACCTTGTCCTGGCGATGCTCGGCCAACCAGTCGGCCAGCCATGCCACGCGAGGGTCGAGGGATAACCAGTCCTCACCGATGGAGCTTTCGGGCTGTAGATAAGTGCGTATTTCGTCTGCGTTTAGTTCGGTCTCATCCTCGTCATTATGGCGGCCGACGGGGTTGGGCAGGGCGTAACCCTGCACATAGCGCTGGGGAAAACCTTCAACGGCTTCGCGGGTATTGCGAAAGAGCACTCGTCCGGTGCCGTGGCGGTCGAGCAGGTCTTGCACCAGGCCCTCGCTCAGTGCATTCAAGGCCTCTGTATCACCACCTTGCAGCGCCAGCTGTAATTCATCGGCCGCGCTAGCGCCCAGATAAGTACTGACCTGGGCGATAAGGTCGGTATCGAGGACCAGGGCATCGCCATCTTGCAGCGCTTGCACCAACTCACTCACACCCTGATAACGACTCTCCTCCTCGATAAAGGTGGGCAGATCGTAGTAGCGATCCGGATCGAGCAGGCGCAGGCGGGCAAAGTGACCGGCCACACCCAACTGCTCCGGTGTTGCCGTTAACAGCAAGAGACTGGGAATACACGCCGCCAGGGTCTCGATGCATTCGTAAGCGGGACTGGCTTGCGCCTCATCCCAGGCCAAATGATGGGCCTCGTCGACGACCAGCATATCCCAGCCCGCCGCTAATGCCTGGCTGTGACGGCGCTGGTTATTACTCAAAAAAGAGGTGCTGCAAAGCACCAGCTGAGCACTTTCAAAGGGGTTAATATCGCCGCTCGGCGTTAGCGTTTGCTCATCATCGTGGCCGTCGTCCAGCTCATCGGCATAGCCATCGTCGACCTCGTCCTCTGTTTGCTCCAGTGCTTCGCAGCGCTCCTGATCGAGAATGGTGAAGTGCAGGTTGAAACGACGCAGCATTTCAACCAGCCACTGGTGCACCAGACTGTCGGGCACGGTGATCAATATTCGACTGGCGCGACCGGTATAGAGTTGCTGATGCAAAATCAAACCGGCTTCGATGGTTTTGCCCAGACCCACCTCGTCGGCGAGCAGCACGCGTGGCGCATGACGCACCCCCAAGCGACTGGCAATGTAGAGCTGGTGGGGCAGTAGTTGCACACGGCCGCCGAGTAAGCCACAGGCCGGGGACTGTTGGTGCTGGTGCAAAAACTGCAGCGTTTGTTGGCGCAGCTCAAAGCGCGCGACCTTGTCGACCTGGCCGGCAAACAAGCGATCCTGGGGTTTCGAGAAATGCACGAAGCTATCGAGATCCATCTCGTGCAGTACCACCTCCTCTCCAGCGGCATTCTTACACAGGTAAATAACGCAGCCATTGCCCTCCTGCCGATCGATGATCGTCAACTCATCGCCTTCACAGTTTTTTACCTTATCGTCGACGGGGTAAATCACCCGGCCCAGCGGCGCATTATCGGTGGCGTAAACTCGGCGCTCAGCCGCCGAGGGAAAGCTCAGCTCCACCCGGCGATTGGCAACTTCGATAACGATGCCGAGGCCTAATTCGGCTTCGGTGTGACTGATCCAACGCTGGCCTGAAACAAATTCGGCTTGGGGCTCAAAACTACGGGACAAGGGCGGCCTCTTAATTTAAAAAAAATGGCGGAAAGCGGGCTAACTAGCTTTGTCTAAACGGCGCGCATTGTAGTTGTTACGGTAGCCGGGGACAAAATATATGTATGATTCTCACCATTTTAGTCACTATAAAAAATGCTGCGAAGGATGAAATATCCATGCCACGACTCGGCCTGCTTGAAACAGACACCCTATACGATGGTTTAATTGACGATTACGGCTCCTACGGAAAGATGTTTGCCGCTTTTTTCGATGCCTTAAATGGCCGACTCAGCTATCGCCACTATCAGGTACAGATGGGCGAACTGCCCCAGGGTCCCGGTGAGTGCGACGCCTATTTAATTACCGGGTCGAAGGCCGGGGTCTACGATTCCCTGCCCTGGATAAGCCCTTTGCAACACTGGATCGTCGACTTCCATCAACGCGGTGCAGCCATTATCGGCATCTGCTTTGGCCATCAGATGATTGCCCACAGTCTCGGTGGCACGGCGGCCAAAAGCGATAAGGGCTGGGGGCTGGGCGTGCTCCACTGCGAGCAAGACTTATTCGCAAACGACTCAAAATTGCGTTTAATCCATAGCCACCAGGACCAGGTGGTGACATTACCACCCGGTGCGACACGCCTGGCCGGCAATACCTTCTGCCCCTATGCGGCACTGGCCATCGACGATAACGTGCTGACTTTTCAGGGCCACCCGGAATTCAGCCCCGCTTATTTGCAGCGTCTACTAATGCAACGCAAGGGTCGAATTGACAGCGAAGTGATGGAACGAGCATTGGCCTCACTGGCCACAGCCACCGACCACGAACGGGTCGGACATTATTTACTGGATTTCATCTATCGAAAAAACGAGGGCTAGGTGACGGGAAGTAGAGCCTCTAACGGATAAATTTGCGCGCATACCAGCAACTGGCGCGCACATCGTAGCCCTCACCCTTGGCCCAGGATAAACCGGTGCGTACTAGCACCTCGGCAACGCCGCGGCCACGCAGGGCGTCCGGTACATAGGTATGACTAAAATCGACGCTGTTGCCAATCAAACGATAATCGGCCACCGATTTATGTCCATCAATAACCAATAGGAAGCGTTGTTCCTCCGGTTGATGCACGATGGCGCTCTCTTGCTCACTCACTGTTCTCTGCCCGATCTAATATTATCAACTTTACATTCTACGCTATCGCGCCATGCCGTAAAACTCTTCATTGGGACGCATGCTGGTCAGGTTGGCCATGCGATTGGATAAACAGAAGAATGCGCTGATCGCACCGATGTCCCAAATATCCTCATCATCAAAACCGTGGTCGTGGAGCCGTATAAAATCATCCTCGCCAATAGTGGCGGAGGCCTGACTCACATGCACGGCAAAATCGAGCATGGCCCGCTGCCGTGGACTGATATCCGCCTTGCGGTAATTGATCGCTAACTGGTCCGCCAGCAATGAGTTTTTCGCCACAATACGCAGTATCGCGCCGTGGGCGACCACACAATAGTGGCACTCATTGCCACCACTCACCGTGACCACAATCATCTCTTTTTCGGCCTTGCTGAGATTGCCCTTACGCAACATCAGGGCATCGTGCATGGCAAAGAAGGCCCGGCATTCATCCGGCCGATGGGCCAGCGTCAAAAATACATTGGGGATGAAGCCGGTTTTTTCCTGCACCTCCAATATTAACGTGTGCAGGTCATCGGGTAGTTCATTGAGCTCCGGCACAGGAAAGCGACTCACCGGGCTATTATTTTCGCTGTTACTCACCCAAACACTCCTTTATTAGACTCTTTAAACCAATACTTAAAACAGCAGAACTCGCAGCTTAACAGCCGGCTTCAGACATAAGTTATTACGAAAACAGGTGGCCCCGCGACGACAAGCCACCATCGATGGTCACCACGGTACCGGAAATATAGGCCGCGCGTTCGGAGACGAGAAAGGCACAAAGGTCGGCCACCTCCTCGGGTTCAGCGAGGCGACCAAAGGGCATGCCGGTAGTGAGCAAGTGCCAGTTATCGGGGTCGATGCCATTTTTTACGGCATTCTGACGCATTAGACTCACCAGTCTATCCGTCGCCGTCATTCCCGGGTTGATACCCAGCACGCGGATATTGTCAGCGCCACTGGCACCGCCCATAGCGCGAGTGAAGGCGGCCAAACCCGCATTGCCGGTAGTACCGGCGATATAGTTGAACTCGGTGACCTCGCCACCGGCGATGCCGATGACGTTGAGCACCACACCGTGCCCCCTTAGCTTCATCGCCTGGTACATTTCACGGGCCAAATTGACGAAGCCGTAGACCTTCAAATCCCAGCCACCGCGCCAGGTAGCCTCGTCAATATCGGCAATCGAGCCGGCGGCTATCGCCCCCGCATTATTCACCAGGATATCAACCTCGGTACAGGCCGCAACCAGAGCAACGGCGTTGTCACCGATGCTGAGATCCATGGGGTGGACGCTGACAGCGACCTGGTATTCGGCACGAAATTCCACCGCGCAGGCCTCGAGGTCGTCGGCATTGCGGGCGGCAAGGTGCAAATCACAACCCTCTTCGGCCAGACGCGCGGCGATGGCCCTACCAATGCCCTTCGAGGCTCCGGTAATCAGTGCTGTCTTACCCTGCAGTTTTAAATCCATTAGGCGACTCTTTGAGTTAATTGTTGTTGTTTTATCTCAGCACATCCCCACCGCCATTTTCACCAAAACTGCGACGGCTATATTCAGCACATATTAATTAGTACTACTCGCCCACGCAGTGTAGCCACCATCGAGACTGTAGACGTCGGAAAAGCCCTGATCGGCCAAAAAATTTGCCGCTCCCTGGCTGGAGTGGCCGTGATAACAAACCACCACCACCGTACTCGTTTTCACCGTTTCACTGATAAAAGCCGAGACGTTGCGATCATCTAAACGCATAGCACCATCAATATGGCCGGTCTGAAAGGAGGCCTCATCGCGGGTATCGAGCAACACCACTTCCTGCTCAACGAGTAATTTTTTTAATTGTGACACCGACAAATGTTTAAACGCCATTTGCGCCTCCCCTATTGGCTGGATAACGGACAATAGCATCGAATTCCGGACCGGCACGACGCTCTTCAAATGTGACAAGACTAACGCAGGGCGCTCTTAACCATAGACGCAAAGGTAGGCCGTGGCCACCGCCACCTGGAGCAGAAAGCTGTTGTCGGCGGCCACCTCAAAGGAATCACCGGCCGCAAAAGTTTGCCACTCGTCCCGACCCGGCAATTTGACGCTCAGTGCACCACTGACCACGGTCATCACCTCCCGCTCACTGGTGGCAAATTCATAATCACCGGGGGCCATAACACCCACCGTCGCGGGCAGGGTATCTGTCGCAAAACCAATGGATTTCACTTTGCCATCAAAATATTCGTTGACTGCTAACATTTTTTACCTATTGCACAATAACCGTGCTGTTGATGATCGTTTACAGGTGGTCGGTTTGGTCAAAAAATTTAATCTCGGCATTGGCCGTGCAAATTTCCGTCACCGAGGTATTGCTAATTTGATAGTTCACCCACTTGGAACGATCTTGGTCAATCCAGTGTGACAGGGCAAAGGCGATGGCCAGACCGTGGGCAACTACCACCAGATTCTGCCCCGGATGATTGGCTACAAAGCCGTCGACAGCCCCGACAAAGCGCTCGGTCACTTCGGCACGGGTCTCACCGCCGGGGGGGCGATGGTGCTCGTCGTTGATCACTTTCTTAATAAAACCGTGCTCACCCTTGAGTTCATCAAAACTTTTGCCTTCAAAATCACCGGCGCCAAATTCCATCAAGCGGGGATCGAAATTCACCTCGTGTTCACCACCACGGGCGATTTGTTCGGCGGTGTATTTGGCCCGCTGTAGGGGGCTGGAATAAATGGCGTGAATGTCCGGCAGGTAATTATGGAAATAATCACCCAGGCGATTGGCCTGTTCCAGGCCCAGGTCCGTCAACGGTGTATCGGTATGGCCGTGCCACACCTGGTCGACATTGGCGGATGTCTGGCCGTGGCGAACCAGTAACAAGCGGCCCTTTGACTGCATTGAGCACCTCATCTAGATGAATGTTTTTACGAAAAGCCTAATTCTAGCAAATTTCATCGATGCTGATAACGCTGCCGAGCCCAAAGCTTGCCTGAATTGATCGACCGCGAAATTCGTTTACACTGCCCCCAACGCAAATCAAATAGGAACACCCACCAAGCCTCGCGGTCTGACTGACAAAGAAGAAGGCCATAGACACGACAAAATATTGGCCTATGCACCCCCTCCCCCCTACAAGGTAATAACTATAATCATGAGAGCACGACTTCTATTTATCGCCACACTGCTGTTGAGCCCCATTAGCTGGGCCGCCTGCGACATTGAAAACGCCAGTCCCGAACAAAACTTCAAAAACTGCTCTATCGTCGCCGAAGGCGGCGATGCCGGTGCCCAAAAATCCCTCGGCAGCCTCTATTTTATCGGGCAGGGGGTACAACAAAGCTATGCACAGGCACTCCATTGGTTCTCCCTGGCCGCGGCGCAAAACCATGCCATTGCCACCTACAATATTGGCGTACTACACGACAAAGGCCTGGGCCTAAAAAAGGACTATAAAGAAGCCGGCAAGTGGTATCGCAAGGCCGCCGATCTCGGCTACTCCACCGCCCAGTACAATCTGGGCATTATGTACGAATACGGACAGACCGTTGATGAAGACCCTGTCCTGGCCATGGAGCTTTACCACAAAGCGGCCGAACAGGGTGAGGCCGCAGCGCAGTTTGCCATTGGTCTCATGTACGACAAGGGCCTCAGCGTCGACAAAGATCTCACTGAAGCCTATAAGTGGTGGCAAATTGCCGCCGCGGGCCACCCCCACGCCATTCACAACCGCGACTCCATCGCCGAAGAAATGACACCCCTGCAAATCAGCGAAGGCAAACGCCTGGCCCAGCTTTGGCTCGATGCACGTCCGGGACTGGTACAATTGCCGGCACTCGAACTACAGTAAACTACCACCCACTGAGGAGTCATAACATGGCCACAGCAAGCGCAAGACACATCCTGGTAAACAGCGAAGAGCAGTGCCAACAACTGAAAACCGATATTGAAGGCGGCGCCGACTTTGCCGAACTCGCCAAGCAACACTCCTCCTGCCCCTCCGGCAGTAAGGGTGGCGACCTGGGTGAATTCGGCCCTGGCATGATGGTACCCGAGTTTGACCAGGTGGTATTCAGTGCCGACATCAACACCGTACAGGGCCCGGTGAAAACCCAGTTTGGCTATCACCTGCTGGAAGTTACCGCGCGCAGTGAATAGGCACTAGCGCTCAAATCGAGGCCCGCTCTGCCATCGCAAGCGGGCCTTTTTATTGCCTAAACCCCTACCACCCGGCGCAAAGTAGGGTCGCTCTCTCCAAACCCCTCTAACGTGGCCATCGCCAATAAAAAACATCCCCAGGCGCTGCAAACAACCGCTAAATATGCGATATTGCCGCCCGCCTTCGAACCTGGAGAATTGCGCCATGAAGCACCGCTTTGCCAGCCTCACACCAAGTCTGCCCCTGCTCTCCCGTCAGCCAAAAGCCACAGCCTTACTAATCGCCTCGATAGCCCTCAGCCATCCGGTGTCTGCCGCCGTCGATGAAGCCACCCTGGAAAAGCTTATAGCCCAGGTGGCCGCGCTCACCGAGAAGGTCGACAGACTCGAAGCCGCCGACCAAGAACTGCGCGAGGAAAATATGAGCCTGCGCAAAACACTGCCCACGGCCGGCGCACGAGCGACTACCGACAACCGCAAACTGGCCTGGACGGAGCGCCTCAAAGTGAAAGGCGACCTGCGCTATCGCTACGAAAATATTGACGACGAGGGCAAGAGCCAGGACCGCAATCGCAGTCGTCTGCGCGCTCGCATTGAGGCTCAGGCACAAATTAACGATGCCTGGAAAATTGGCCTCGGCCTGGCCTCTGGCAGTGACGACCCGGTGTCCAGCAACCAAAGCCTGGGCGGCGCTGGCAGCTCAAAAGATATCAATCTCGACCTCGCCTATTTTGACTGGTCTGGGCTCGACAACAGCCACGTTATTGGCGGCAAATTTAAAAACCCCTTCCATACACCCGGCAAGCACAGCTTGATATGGGATGGCGACTATCGCCCCGAGGGACTGGCCTTTAAATATGACAACGGCAGCATATTTGCCAACGCCGCCTACCTCTATTTAGAAAGTGACGACAAGGCCGGGGCACAGGACGAGGAAAGTATTTGGGGTCTGCAGTTCGGCTTTAACAGCGAACTCAGTGAGAGCACGCAAGTCATCATCGGCCTCAGCTACTACAACTTGCCCGTCGCTGGCAGCACCACCTTTTACGGCGACCCCGACGACAGCTTCGGCAACACCCTGGTGATGGAAAATGGCGAGCTGGTCTACCAACATAACTATGAAGAACTGGAATTATTCGGCGAATTAAAATTCCAGGTGGGCCAGCTGCCCGCCAGTCTTTTTGTCGACTGGGTTGAAAACCAGGACGCCGACGCCAATGAGACCGGTTGGGCCACGGGCTTCAAGCTTGGCGCCGCCAAAACACCCGGCAGCTGGCAGTTCGGCTATATTTATCAAGACTTGGAAGCCGATGCCGTCTTCGGCCTCACCACCGACTCCGACTTTGCCGGTGGCGGCACCAACGGCAAGGGGCACATCCTCAAGGCAGCCTACGCCCTGGATAAAAATGCCGTGCTGGCCATCAATTACTTTATCAACGAGAAGGGCGATCAAGAAGACGACTTCGACCGTCTGCAAATGGACCTAAAGCTAAAATACTAAACCACGTGCCAGGCCCTGCCTGCCAAGAGGCAGACTTAGCAGGCAGGGCTTAGCCAACAGGGACCGACAGCGTTTTGGCAAGGGAGCACTGCGTGAAAAAAATCGCGATTTTTGTCGACGTACAAAATATCTACTACACCACCCGCGATGCCTACGGTCGCCAGTTTAACTACCGCAAGTTGTGGCAACTGATCGCTGCCCAGGGCGAAATCACCTGCGCCACCGCCTACGCCACCCAGCGCAGCGACGACCAGCAAACCCGCTTCCACGACGCCCTGAAACACATCGGCTTTACCCTAAAACTAAAGCCCTATATCCAGCGCAGCGACGGCTCCGCCAAGGGCGACTGGGACGTGGGTATTACCATTGATGTGCTGGAAACGGCTAAAGAAGTCGATATCGTTATCTTACTGTCGGGCGACGGTGATTTTGATTTACTGCTTAAAAAGGCAATAACTAAGTATGGAGTGAGCGCGGAGGTCTACGGCGTGCCTTCGCTGACGGCCCGCTCGCTAATGGATGCAGCGAGTATTTACCACCCAATTGACGCAGGTTTATTACTTTAAAAGCCTTCCACAGGTTTTATTAGATAGGGACATAAAGCACCGAGTTCGATGGAAAAACTGCGGCTCAGAAAAACAAACGGCGCAACCAACCGCCCTCTAGACGTTTTTTACATTGGCTGTACTGGGCGCCATAGGTTTTAGAACGACGCTCCACCTTGCGGGCCACGCCCTTGAGCCAGGCTTTGTTTTTATAGCTGCCCCGAGCGAAACCGCCATGACCCTCGTGGTAATTCAGGTACTGATTGTAGGCGTCCCACTTCGAGACCCCATTGCGTTTCTGACTTTTATCCATATACCAGAAGACAAAGTCGATGGCGTCACCGAAGTCATCCCTGTCGCTAAACATCGAGCCGCCATCTTTCTGATAGTCGCCCCAGGTACCAGTCTTCACCTGGGCATAGCCATAGGCCGAACTCGCTCTGCCGTAGGGAATAATGCCCAGAAAAAAGCGCATCGGGGGTTTGGCGTCGTGGCGAAAACCTGACTCCTGGTACATGATCGCCATCGGCACGGTCAGCGGGCCACCCCAGCGTTTACTGGAGGATCGCGCCGCCTTATACCAACTGCGTTTCTCGGTAAAGATATCGCAAATATTATTGGGCTGAGCCGGTGGCGAGGCACAGCCCGCCACCAGAAGGGTGGAACCGAGCAAGACCACTAAACAGAGGGCTTTAGACACGCGCGCAAGTGACAACTGCCGCGACGCAACAAAGGTAAGCACAGGGCTTTAGTTCGCCCTGTCGGTAGAATTGGCTAAAGACAAACTAACTCTTGTCCTGTTTGGCATTAAATATGGCCAACTGTTCGGGCGTGGCGGGTAGCTGGTGCTTTTCCTTCCACTCGCTGTAGGGCATGCCGTAGACCCGCTCGCGGGCACTTTCATAGTCGATGCTCTCATCGCGCTCCTCCGCCTCGGCGACATACCATTTTGACAGGCAGTTGCGACAAAAGTCGGCGAGATTCATCAGCTCAATATTCTGCACTTCTTTATGCTCGTCTAAATGCTTTAAAAAGCGCCGAAAAACTGCGGCTTCAATCTCTGTTGTTTTACTCATTATTTCACTTCCTCTCCGTGAGCCTGTTTGTCCGCGTGGTACGAGGAGCGCACCAGAGGGCCAGAGGCAATATGTATAAAGCCGATGGACTCGGCGTAGTCTCGATATTCCTGAAATTCGTCGGGGTGAACAAAGCGCTCGACCGGCAGGTGGTTTTTTGAGGGCTGTAAATACTGCCCCACCGTGAGCATTTCGACATCGTGGGCGCGCAGGTCGTCGAGGGTGGCGAACAGCTCTTCTTTGGTCTCACCCAGGCCCACCATCAGGCCCGACTTGGTCGGCACAGCAGCATTGCGCGCCTTGTATTGCTGTAATAATTTCAGTGACCAAGCGTAGTTGGCACCGGGGCGCGCCTGGCGATAGAGGCTCGGCACGGTTTCAATATTGTGATTGAAGACATCGGGCGGCGTGGCGCTGAGAATATCGAGGGCGGGTTCCATGCGACCGCGAAAGTCGGGCACCAGCACCTCGATTTCCAGCGCCGGATTGTGCACGCGAGACTCCCGTATGCAGTCGGCGAAGTGCTGGGCACCACCGTCGCGTAGGTCATCGCGGTCGACCGAGGTGATGACCACGTATTTCAGCTGCATCTCGGCAATGGCCTGGGCCAGGTGGGCCGGCTCTTCAAGGTCCAGGGCGTTGGGCTTGCCGTGGCCGACGTCGCAAAAGGGACAGCGGCGGGTACAGATGTCGCCCATTATCATAAAGGTCGCGGTGCCGCCGCTAAAACACTCACTGAGGTTGGGGCAGGCAGCCTCCTCGCAGACGGTCGACAATTTATTTTTGCGCAGAATTTTTTTAATACGCGCCACATCGGGCGAACTCGATAGACGAATTTTCAACCACGGCGGTTTGCGCTGGAAGGTCTCGGTGGGGATCACCTTGACGGGGATGCGCTCCACCTTGTCGGCACTGCGCAGTTTCTCGCCCTGGCGGAGCCGCCGGGTGCGTTTTACCGGAGCATTGCCAGCTGCACTCACAGTAGTGGGGGTCTTGTTGTCATCGTCGCCGCAATTAGTGTCCATCAAACTCGCCTCAATGCTTCATCACGGGCAGCCTGTCGCAGGCTCACCGTACTGATAATTCTCGTGCTATTCATTCTAATACCACTAATTCTAGAGCGGCCAGCTTAATAGGCCCAATCCCGATACTGCCACTGCGGGCTTTGCCCGCCCTGACACTCGCCCCGCCCAGCGGCGAAACGTTGTACCAGCTCCTCAATTAACTGCTCTTCAAGTACCTGCCAACTCGGCATATCCCCACTGGCTAATAAATCTTGCAAGCGTGTCATCTGCAGGCCCCGATAACCGCAGGGATTGATGCGCTGAAAGGGCTCCAGGTCGCCATCAACATTTAATGCCAGACCGTGGTAGCTGCGCCCACGTCGAATGCGCAAGCCCAGCGAGGCAATTTTGTCGGCGCCGACGTAGACACCCGGTGCCTTGTCGCGGGTTTCCGCCACAATCCCATAGTTTGCCAACAGGGCTTTTAAACTCAACTCAATGGCACACACCAGCTCTCGCACATTGAGCCCGGCACGTTTTAAATCGATCAAGGTATAAATCACTAACTGCCCCGGGCCGTGATAGGTCACCTGGCCGCCGCGGTCGACCTTGATAACGGGAATGTCACCGGGCATCAACAGGTGTTCGGCCTTGCCGGCCTGGCCCTGAGTAAAGACAGAGGGGTGTTGTACCAGCCAGAGCTGGTCGGGGCAGCTGTCGGTGCGCGACTCGGTGTAATCCTTCATCGCCGCAAACACCCGCTGATAGGGCTGTAGGCCCAACTGGCAAACGATGATAGACGCTTCAGTTAAAGATGACACAACAGCCACTCCCGCGCCTCACTACAACACCATCCGCACTCGGGAACTGCTTTTTAGATCGGTAAATATGGCCTCTAACTGGGGCTTGCCGGTGGCGGTAATAATCACCGTCACCGCCTGAAAGGTTGACTTGCGACTATCGCGAATGCTGACCTTGGCTCTGTCGAAACCGGGGGCATGGCGCTCCATCACGCTCAAGACATGTTGACGCAACTCTTCACCCGCTTCACCCATGACCTTGATCGGGTAGTCGCAGGGGAATTCAATCCGTGGCGCTTCGGCTTCAGTCATCTCGGCTCCAATCTCTTGATCTCATATTCTTGGCTTCATAGCTTTGAGCTCATCCCAGAACAAACTCATAAAAGACTCATCACAAACAGCACCAGACTATCCCACAGGCGGGAGAAAAACCCCGCCTCGGCAATGGGCTGGGCGGCGATCAGCTTTTTATCCGCCAGGACTTCATCCTTATAGCTCACCACCAGACGACCCAATTCCTGCTGCTCGGTCAACGGTGCCTCGAGGATGGCGTCGACATGAATATTACTGTCGAGCTGAGCCTTTGCGCCTCGTGGGAAGGTCAAGTACACATCCTCTGCCAGCACCAAGTCAACGCTATCGCGCTCGCCAAACCAGACCCGATTGTCGGCCTGCAGCACATCGCCGGCGCTAAATACCTTCGCCGTTTCGTAGTAGCGGAAACCGTAGGTCAATAATTTCTGCGATTCCCGGGCCCGCGCTTCCTCACTATTGGTGCCCATGACCACGGAGATCAAACGCATGCCGTTGCGCTCGGCGGAGGCCACCAGGCAATAACCCGCCTCTTCGGTGTGACCGGTTTTCATGCCATCGACGGACTTATCGCGCCACAACAGGCGGTTGCGGTTGGGCTGCTTAATGCCGTTGTATTCATAGTATTTTTCGGAATACAGGGCGTAGTGGCTGGGGTGCTCGAGAATCAAGGCCTGGGCCAACAGCGAGAGGTCACGGGCGGTGGTGATGTGCCCCTCGGCGGGCCAACCGGTAGCATTGACAAAGTAGCTGCTATTCATGCCCAGCAACACCGCTTGCTGATTCATAACATCGGCAAAGGCGCTTTCACTGCCGGCTAAAAACTCCGCCATGGCCACAGTGGCGTCATTGCCCGACTGGATAATAATACCCTTCAGTAAATCGCCGAGGAGGACTTCCGTACCCTCGCGGACGAACATTTTAGAGCCACCCATTTTCCAGGCGGTGACACTGATCGGCACTTTATCGGTGTGGCTAAACTTGCCGCTGGCCATTTCCCCGGCCAACACATAAGAGCTCATCATTTTTGTCAGGCTGGCCGGTGGCAATGGCAGGTCGGCATTGTCCTCAACCAGGACGCGCCCGGTATTGGCGTCAATTAATATCCACGACTTGGCGGCCAGCTGCGGCGCCGCTGGAATTAAGGTCTGAGCCTGCGCGTTCGCAAACACACTCATGGCGACGATGAGCAGCGAGATAAGCTGTATAGGAAGGGCTTTCAGCATAAGTTTAAACCTTATTTTCAATATATTATGGGTTGTCAGAGGGCCGCTTCAAAGCCGCATTCAAAAAACTGGCGGCCGTCGACAACGGGCGCCATATTAGCACGGGGCAAGCCTCCAACCGGCTCCCAAAGCGCTAAATATCTTGCTCGCTATTGACCACAAAGGGCCTGTGCCGTCCCTGCTGCATCAAGCGCTCGCGCAGTGCCAACAACTGCAAGGGGTCGGCAATGGGACCAATCCAAACCTTGTAAACGGGGGGCTGCACCGCGCCAAAGCGGCGCACAGAAACCGGGTAGCTGGTTAGCAAAGAGAGTTGCTCTTGCAGCTGTCTTGCCGAGGTCATTGAGCTATAGACGCCCACCTGCAGAAAGGGCTGAGCCTGGGGCTTGGTCGCGAGCGAAGATGACGGCACCGCGGCGAGGGGGGGGCGAAGGGACGCAACTTGGTCCGGCTTTTTTACAGCTCTGGCGACCTGCTCACTCACCACTGGCGTCGCTACCGCATTGCGCTGAAAGTCGAGCGGATCTATCACCTCCACCCTGACCCGTGCCGTGCCGTTGTTGGCATAACCCAGTTTTTTGGCGCCGGCATAGGACAAATCGATAATTCGCTCACTGTGAAAGGGCCCCCGGTCGTTGACACGGACGATAATCTGCCGCCCATTGGCCAGATTAGTGACACGCACATAGGCCGGAATGGGCAGGGTTTTATGGGCGGCTGTCATGCCGTACATGCTGTAGGTTTCACCATTGGAGGTTTTGCGACCATGAAACTTATTGCCGTACCAGGAGGCCATGCCCTCTTCGCTGTAACCTTTGGCGGCCGGCAACAGCTGATAGGTGACGCCATTGACGGTGTAGGGGTTTTTATTGCCGGCGATAGTGATCGGATCGACGCGCGGCACCGCATCGGCCAGCTGGCTAACATCGACCTCATGGCTGGGGCCACTGTCCTTTAAGCGCGCAAAGGCATCGCCACTTTGGCAAGCCCCCAAACTGGAGAGCAGTATCGCCGCCATCAGCCAGGCGGCAATACCCGCCAGGCGCGAAGGCGACAGCACTAGCCCTTCTGTTATCACCGGATAAAGCAACCGGCTGAGCCGCTCACTCACCCCTGGCCCGCGCCTCGGCGATTTGCTCGGCCAGCTGCACGACCGCCATGGCGTAGCGGAAGCTGTGGTTGTAGCGGGTAATGGTGTAGTAGTTTTGCAGACCGAGCCAAAACTCGACACCGGCCTGGCCCTGCAGGCGCAGGGGAATTGCTTTCAGCTCAGGGCTCATATTCACCAGCGGGGTAAAGCCCTGCTCGGCCAATTGCGCCAGTGTTAATTTAGGCTTTACCAGCTTATTGACCAGTTCACTGTTGTAATCGGCCGCAATGCTCGCGCCCACCACCACGCCCTCTCCACGCTGCCAGCCGTGTCGCACAAAGTAGTTGGCGACACTACCGATGGCATCCGCCGGATCGGCCCAAATATCGGCCACCCCGTCACCATTGAAGTCGACGGCATAGGCGCGGTAGCTGGAGGGCATAAACTGGCCGTAGCCCATGGCGCCAGCATAGGAACCTTTCAACTCACTGGGCTCGAGCTTTTGCTCTTTGCTCAGCAGCAAAAAGTGCTCCAGCTCCTTGGTAAAAAAAGCACTGCGCGCCGGGTAGTCGAAGGCCAGAGTCGAGAGGGCATCGAGCACCCGGTAATTTCCGGCGTAGCGACCGTAATAGGTCTCTACCCCGATAATGGCCACCACGTATTCGATGGGCACACCGTATTCGGCCTCGGCCTTTTCCAACCAGGGGCGCTGCTCACGCCAGAACTGTAAACCCTGGCGCAGGCGTTTTTCGGTAATGAAAATTTGCCGGTAGTCTTTCCACAACTTGACCTTTTCCGCAGGCCTGGTCATGGCGTCAATAATAGACTGCTTATAATGGGCGCCGGCAAACAGCTTCTGCAATGCGGCGCGATCGGCACCGTGCTGGACCACCATGCGCTCAATAAAGGCCTGCGCCCCGGCATTATCTGAGTAATTTTTTTCAGACTCGGCGCTGACCTGGCTAACCCCCGCCAGCAGCGTAATGAATAAAGCGATTAAGCCTGTTTTTACCAATAACTTCACAGTTGTTCACCCATGCGTTTTTTCTCCCTGCTGACTGCCATCAGCATACCAAACCCCAACATCAGGGTCACAATCGACGTACCGCCATAACTCACCATCGGCAGGGGTACACCCACCACCGGCAGGATGCCGGAAACCATGCCCATATTGACAAAGATATAGACAAAAAATGTCAGGGTGATGCTACCGGCGAGCAGACGGCTAAACATGCTTTGTGCATTAATACTGATCAGCATACCCCTGAGAATAATTAAGGCGTAAACCAATAGCAGACATAGCACTCCGCTAAAACCAAACTCTTCCGAAAGCACGGCAATAATAAAATCGGTGTGACTCTCGGGCAGAAAATCCAGCTGCGACTGGGTGCCCTGCATCCAGCCCTTGCCGGAACTACCCCCGGCGCCAATGGCGGTGGTCGATTGAATAATATTCCAGCCCGCTCCCAGCTTGTCTGACTGGGGATCGAGGAGGGTCAAAATGCGGGTTTTCTGATAGTCACGCAATAGATAAAACCAGAACAATGGCGCCGCACCGAGGACAAAAAACAATGCCCCAAGTAAATAGCTCTTGCCCAGACCGGCGAGAAAAAGCACAAAAAACCCAGCGGCGAAAATCAGCAATGCGGTGCCCAAATCCGGTTGCACGCCCACCAGGATGGCCGGCGTGACAATCAACAGCAGCGCCACAAAGACATGCTTGAAGCGCGGTGGCAACACCCGCTGCCCGAGATAACTGGAGAGCATCAAGGGCACACCCACCTTGAGTACTTCGGAGGGCTGGAAGCGAAAGAAGCCAAGGTCCAGCCAACGCTGAGCCCCCTTGGCACCGACGCCGACAAAAATTACCGCAATGAGCAGGCCTATACCCCCGCCATAGAGCAAAATTGCCCAGCGCTGCATAAACCGTGGCTCGAACTGAGCCACCGTGAGCATCACCACAAGGCCAATGCCCATAAACACACCCTGGCGCTTCACGTAGTTGAGGTTCTGACCGCTGGCGCTGTAGAGCACAAAAATACCGAGCGCCATCAACACCAGCAGTAATATCAACAGGGGAAAGTCAATGCGCAGGGCCAACCAGCTCTTGTGCTCACCATAGACGCTGGAGCCGTGCTCCTTCAGGCTGCGTTCAAAATCACCCTGGCTCATTAGCGCTCTCTACGGGGTGAGAAGGGGCTAGTACCCCAGTGGCGGGCTCTACCTCGAGTCCCAGGGGGTAGTGCTGAAGGTAGGCATCGATCACCGCTCGCGCCACCGGCGCCGCCGTAGAACTGCCGTGCTCACCATTTTCGACAATTACCGCCACCGCTATACGGGGCTTTTCAATGGGTGCGTAAGCGATAAACAGGGCGTGGTCGAGCTGTAGTTTGGCGAGCTTGCTGGCATCGTATTTTTCATCCTGTTTAATACCCACCACCTGGGCGGTACCGGTTTTACCGGCCATGGTGTAGTCAATCTTACCAATTGCACGGCGCGCCGTACCGCGCACATCCCGCACCACGCCGGCCATGGCATCGAGCACCAAGTCCCAGTAGCGTGCGGGAATTTCAATGCTTGCAGATTCCGACACCGGGGTCAGCAATTCGTTGCCGACGTGGCTCACCAACTTTGGCTGACTCACCTCACCCCGTGTCGCCAGGCGACTAACCGCCACCGCCATTTGCAGCGGCGTGGCCAGCATAAAACCCTGGCCGATGCTGACGTTGACGGTATCACCCGGATACCAGACCCGGCCACGAGCACCCTGTTTCCAATCTCGCGAGGGCATGATGCCCCGCGCCTCGGCGGGCAGGTCGATGCCGGTTTGATCTCCATAGCCAAAACGCAAGCCGTAGTCGTGGAGAACATCGATGCCGGAGCGAAAACCAATATCGTAAAAGAAGATATCGCAGGACTGCACAATGGCGTCATAGAGGCTAATTTTGCTGCCGTGGCCGCCGCGCTTCCAGTCGCGGTACTTATGCTTATCACCCTCCAGCTGATAATAACCCGGGTCATAAATACGGTAGCCCATGGTCACCGCACCCGAATCGAGGGCGGCCAGGCCAAACACCGGTTTGACGGTGGAGCCCGGCGGGTACTGCCCCCGCAGGGCCCGATCAAACAGCGGTTGAGCGAGCGAGCCCGTCAAAGCCTTATAAGCCTTGGTAGAAATACCCGTGACAAAGAGATTGGGGTCGAAAGATGGCGTACTGGCCAGGGCGAGTACGCCACCGCTCGCCGTATCGAGGGCGACCACCGCACCGCGCTCTTCACCCAGGGCTGTGATGGCGATTTTTTGCAGACGACTGTCGAGAAACAACTGTAAATCGGCCCCCGGCACCGGGTCGGTGCGCTCCAACACCCGCATCACTCGGCCTCGGGCATTGGTTTCGACATGCTCGTAGCCCACCTCTCCCAGGAGTTGGTCTTCGTAGTACTTTTCCAGACCGGTTTTACCGGTCATATGCGAGCCCTTGTAGCGCTTGGGGTCGAACCGTTTCAGCTCGCGCTCATTAATGCGCCCGACATAGCCGACCACGTGGGCCAGCTCGGCGCCCAGCGGGTAGTCGCGGATCAGTTGTGCGGAAACCTCGACCCCCGGTAAACGGTGCTCATTAACGGCGATCAATGCTTGCTCGGCTTCACTGAGGTTAAAGCGCAAGGGTACCGACTCATAGGGGCGGCGGCGTTTGACGAGTTTGTCAAAGCGCGCTAATTCGCTGTCTTTAAATGCCAGCAGCTCACCGACATCGGCCAATAATTGCTCAAGATTTTTAGTGCGCTCGGCGACAATGGAGAGGGTAAAACCGGGGCGGTTATCGGCCAATAGCACGCCATTGCGATCATAAATCAAACCCCGCGCCGGCGGCAGAGCGCGCACATGAATACGGTTATTGTCGGCCAGAGTGGCAAAGTCCTGGTGCCGATTAATTTGTAGATCGTGGTAGCGCCAAAGTAAAATACTCAGCATCAGCGCTACCACCAAGAGCATAAAACTGGCGCGCGCGACATACAGTCGCGACTCCCACTGAGGGTTTTTCAGAGTGCTGAAGTCTGCCATTTTTAGCTGAATGAGCTCCTGAGCAAAAAATAATTTTCGTGTGGAAATTGATGCCGCTTATGGTGCCAAACGCACCCGCGGCAATATGTTTTTATTGTTCTTATCCAAGACTGTCTCTACTAGTAGTGACTCCACAGCGATGACTCTCTAACGATGATAGGGGTGACCCGCATTTATCGACCAGGCTCGATAGAGTTGCTCTATCAAAATAATACGTACCAGCGGGTGGGGCAAGGTCAGCGCCGATAGGGACCAACTAATATTGGCCCGCTCTATACAGGGCTGAGCCAGTCCATCGGGGCCACCTATCAACAAACTGAAGTTGTCACCACTGCCCTGCCAGTCGCGTAGATTGCGCGCCAGCTGATCGGTACCCCAGGGCTTGCCCTTCACTTCCAGGGCAATCACTCGGTCGCCCTGGCCAATGGCCTTGACCATGGCCTCGCCCTCACTGGCAATGGCGCGATCTGGGGCTTCATTTTTACGCCGCGCACCGAGCGGGACTTCGACCAGCTCGAGGTGAAGCTCACCCGGCAGGCGCTTGGCATACTCCCCATAACCGCTTTGCACCCAGTCCGGCATCTTGCTACCGACGGCAATAATGCGCAGCCTCAAACGGCGCTACCCGCTGCTAGCGGCCGAAAATGATTAATCATTTTCATCCAGGTCGACATCGACTTCGTTTTCAGGGGCCGCGGAGCTGGGGCGCAGCGACCAGAGCTTTTCCAGCTCGTAAAATGCCCGCGTGGTGGGTTGCATGACGTGGACAATAAGGTCACCGAAATCAACCAGCACCCACTCGCCCTCATCCATGCCCTCGACACCGATGGGTTGGAAGCCCGCTTTCTTGCCCTCTTCCACGGTGTTTTGCGCCAGCGCCTTGACCTGTCTATTACTAGCGCCGCTAACGACAATCATGGTGTCGGTTATATCGCTGAGCTCGCGCACATCAATAGTGACGAGATCCTGCCCCTTAATGTCTTCCAGTGCTGCAATAACAATCTTATAAATATCACTACTCATGAACTTTCCTGCTTATATAAGCCGTGTTGGTGGATATATTGAATGACCGCATCGGGTACCAGGTAGCGCACCGAACTGCCGGCGGCGAGGTCCTCGCGGATTTTCGTTGCCGACACCGGCAGCAGAGTCATGGCCTCAACCAGGACTCGACCGCTCGGTGACTGCGACAACAACTGTGGATCATCTGTGCTACGCCCCGCTAGCCACTGAGCCACCGGGCCCGTTTCTGGCAAGTGCCAACCGGGCCGGGCGGCAACGACAATATGAGCGTAGTCGCTCAGTTCACGCCAGCGCTGCCAGGTGTGTAAGTTCACCAGCGAATCCATGCCGATGCAAAGGCAGAGGGCGACATCGGCGCCCAACTCTGCTCTCAGCTGCGCCAGGGTTTCGACAGTATAGGACAGGCCTTCGCGGCGCAGCTCCCTATCGTCGGCAACCAGACCACTGGCGGTAAAACCCTTGCCCTGCAGCTCACCACCCACCGCAAGCCTCAACATGGCGAGGCGATGCTTGGCGCTGACACCCGGCTGCTCGCGATGGGGCGGGCGGGCCGAAGGCATTAGGTGCAACTCATCGAGGCCGAGGTGCTCGCGCAACTCGACGGCGGTGCGCAAATGGCCGATATGTACGGGGTCGAAGGTGCCACCAAAAATACCGACGGCTTTCAAAACCCCGTCTTTCCCGAACAAAGTCTGTGCGCGCCTATTCTAGGCACGACTGTAGTAAGCACAGAGGTAGCAAACGCGCGAGAATTAATCACGAATGTGGCCATCACCCAGGACAATATATTTCTGACTGGTCAGGCCCTCGAGACCCACCGGGCCACGGGCGTGAATCTTGTCAGTGGAAATACCAATCTCCGCGCCGAGGCCGTATTCAAAGCCATCGGCAAAGCGGGTGGAGGCATTAATCATTACCGAACTGGAGTCAACCTCGTTCAAAAAGCGCCGCCCCCGAGTGTAATCTTCGCTGACGATGGCCTCGGTGTGTCGCGAGCTATAGGTCTCGATATGATCCATCGCTGCATCCATATCCGCCACCACGCGAATCGCCAAAATCGGTGCCAAATACTCCGCCTGCCAGTCTTCCTCGGTCGCCGCCGAGCAGGGCTGTTTGGCGGCGGCGATGATGCCACGCCCGCGTTCACAGGCACGCATCTCAACACCCTCAGCGGCATAGGCTGCCGCCAAACGGGGCAAAACTTGCTCGGCCACACCCTCGGCAACCAACAGGGTTTCCATGGCATTACACACACCGTAACGGTGTGTCTTGGCATTAAAGGCGATATTGAAGGCCTTTTCGAGATCGGCCTTATCGTCGATATAAACGTGGCAGACACCGTCCAGGTGCTTGATAACGGGAATCGTCGCCTCGCGACTAATGCGCTCAATTAAACCCTTGCCGCCGCGGGGCACAATCACGTCAACATAATCTGACAGGGTCACCAACTCACCCACCGCGCTACGATCGGTGGTTTCCACCACCTGCACCGCCGTATCGGGTAAACCCTCGGCCGCCAAGCCCTTGCGAATACAGGCGGCAATGGCCTGATTGGAGTGAATGGCCTCACTGCCACCCCGCAAAATCGTCGCATTGCCAGACTTCAAACACAGGCTCGCCGCCTCGACCGTCACATTGGGCCGCGACTCATAAATAATACCAATCACCCCCAGGGGCACACGCATCTTGCCGACCTGAATACCGCTGGGCCGATAGTTCATGGCGGTGACTTCACCGATGGGGTCGGGCAATGCCGCCACCTGGCGTAGACCCTCCATCATGCCGTCGATGCGTTTAGATGTTAATTCGAGTCGATCAAGCAGCGCCGCTTCGAGATCATTATTGCGGCCATTGTCCATATCTTTCACATTGGCTTCGATCAACAGCGTCCGGTCTGTATCGAGGGCCTCGGCAATCGCCAGCAAAGCCCGGTTCTTCACCCCACTGTCGGAGCGCGCCATCACCCGGCCGGCAGCACGGGCACTGACGCCCAGGACTTGCATATACGCTTTAATATCCATTCAAATTCTCTATGCTATTTCTCTACGCTCTACCTTACTCAAGGCAGGCTCACCATGGCGCGCATTATAGCGCGAGGCCCGTGCCCACCGCGAGAGACAAAGGCAGATCTATCGCGGTCTCCTGACGCCAGAGTCGTTTGCAGACACACAAAATTTTCTGCACTATCAGCGCCACATAAAATTAATGACTTCTTAAAAAACAGGGGATAAACGTGAAACAACTCGGTCGTGGTTTTTACTGGCAGGACTTACAGGTCGGAGATACCTACAAATCCTGGGGCAGAACGGTACTGGAAGCGGATATCTGCGCCTTCGTGAATCTGATCGGCCTCCACGAAGTGGTGTTTAGCGACCGAGAATTCCTGCGTGAAAAATCGGTGATTAAAGAGCCCTTCGCCCCCGGCGCTCTGGTTTACAGCTTTGCCGAAGGTCTGCTGCTACCCACCATGCAGGGCACCGGCATGGCCTTTCTGAATATGGAACTGGACATGAAACGCCCCTGCCTGGCGGGCGACACCATTCACGTCGAGCTGGAAATTATTGAAGTACGCGAGACCAGCAAGGGCAATCGCGGCCTGGTACGCACCTTTAATAAGGTCGTTAATCAAAACGGCGACATAGTACTGACCTATAACCCCCTGCGCATGCTCAAGGGTCGACCCGCCGACGAAGAATAAACAGAGCGCTAGATCAAACGGCACAAAGGCAGGCTTTTCTCACAAGCCCTGCCTTTTTTATCGGCCCGCATCGACTAGGGAGCGGGCTTAGCGGCACGCATGCGCAATTCGATGACCCACTTTTTAATTTCCAGCAGGCGCTCCTCAACGGTCGCCATGGCCAGCAACGAGCGCTTGCGCTCGGGATCGACGGGCAGCACCCCCGCCAAACGCCAAACCAGCGTCGCCTTGGTCAAACCGGCCAGGAATACCGACTTATCGACACCCATGTGCGTGGCCAGGCTTTCGAGCATATCGACCAGGTCATCCTCGTCAAAACCGATGGGCTCGTCATTATCGGCGGCAAAAATCTCGGCATCACCAAACATCAAACCGTCGTCCTCAACACGAGTGGTGCCAATATGAATGCGCTGTTCGCCCTGCACCGCAATAGACAATAAGCCATTGGGCAATTGCTCAAAGTCGCGGATCGTCACCAGCGTACCCCAGGGAAAAATCTCGGGCGTGGTGCCGACTTCTTTACCCTCTACGATTGGCAAAATGCCAAAAGGCTGCTCATTGGCCATCGAGTCACGCACCAGGCGTAGGTAGCGCTGCTCAAAAATCTGCATGCGACTGCCAATGGTTGGATACAAAATAACTTGCAGTGGGAAAAGAGCGATCTCTTCTTGTCTGGACATTTTGACGGACTCGTTGAAGGTATTATAAATTTTCGGATGCAGCTGCTGCCTACCCGATGGGGCGAGTGCTATTTTCACATAAGATCGCACACTTCGCTAAAACTCGCTCCAGAGTATCCCCCAAGCGCGGCAACATTGCTTTCTTCTGCCTTTAATGCGGAGCCCGTAGGCAAGGATATCTGCGCTGCATATAACGACAATACATCCAACAGGCGCACTGGAGTCAGTACCATGACCCCCAACATTATTGGCCAAACCCTATTGCTCAGCGCTACCGGCCACCCTCCCCTACTGGTGGGCCATACAGTCCATCGTCTTTGCCCTGGTCTTATTTAGTCTGCTGGTGCAGGGTACGACGCTTAAGCCCGTGCTTCGCTATTTTGAACAGGATCGCCTTAAAAAACCATCTTGTACTCCTCCCTGGCACGACTGCACACCGGCAATGCACTTTTCGTGATTTACCACCACCGGCCCTTGCCGTAGCATATTGCCTTCAATTAATTAGAGATAATAAGAATGAACCTGCCAGAAACCCTCTCCATGAATCCCGCTCTTGTTGCCCTCGCAGGCTTTGCCGGTGTGACACTATTGCTGTTATTAACCGTCGCCAATCTACGCATGCTCAATTTCTTTACCGGAAAAAAAGCCATTAATGCCTTTTCCCCCACCGGCGAAGACCTTCCAGGCTTTGGTCAACGCGTAACTCGCGCCCATCTCAACTGTGTCGAAAATTTACCGGTTTTTGCCGCACTGGTTGCCGCCGCAGGTCTCTCCGGACAACTTTCAATTATGGAGAGCACGGTAATGTATGTGCTCTACGCGCGCATCGGCCAGGCACTTGCCCATATGATTTCCACTGCCCCCATGGTGGTTTGGGTGCGAGCGAGCTTTTTCTTTGTGCAGGTTTTGTTGATGGCCTGGTATGCCATTCAGCTGGTTTTCTAAAAAGCTGCCCAATAAAATTAAGGCTGTGCTGACAAAAACGACCTTGCCGGCACAGCCTTTCATGATTTTCGAATTACTGATTATTAACAACCGGGCTGGAAGCGCTACTCAGAAAAACTTAACAAAAGGCCCTTTTGCGAGCCCCAAAATGTTATCCCCTTTTCGTTATCGCCTGTTGCTTGCACCACTTCCATGCCATTCAAATACCAATATTTCACGCTCTACGCTCAAAATATTTGCAACCTACAGCAGCGTTTCCGCTTCATCGACGCTTAGCTAACTGTTGCAATGCCCGGTCGCCCTAAGCCTTAGCTTGCCAATACCCGCGCGCAAGTTCGTCCTTTGCCGGAATAATTGCCAAATTCAACGTGAGATCGGCGATCACATCACTCCTATCTTCGCCACAGACCCTCGATGAGAAGCGAGAAAACAGGTGCGCAGCCTGTTAACCGGTTAACACCTTTTACAGCGATTAAGCTTTTTGACAAAACAGCGCTTGCAAGACGAGGGGCAAAATCTTAGTTTCCGACCATAATCATTATAATGAAAATCAATCAAATCGCCTCTATGGCACAAAAAAGTGCACACCCGCGCTTAGACAATAAGTAGTTTTACGCAAGATATCGGATCAAGCCCATGAGCAGTAACGTAGTACAGGAGTCACATCATGAATATGAGTGACAAACTGACAGTCACCACCCAACCACCAGGCCTGGCCGCTTTTATTGCGACAGCTTGCCTATGTGGAACACCTGCATTCGCTCTCGAGGCCTTCGACCCCACCTACACTTTTAATGGCTTTGGCACCCTGGGTGCTATTTATTCCGACGAAGGCAAGGCGGATTACGTCTCCAGCTGGCTACTGCAACCCAATGGTGCCGGCCACACCAGTGAGTGGCATGGCGGTATTGACAGCAAGCTAGGCGGGCAAGTGAATATAGAGTTTAGCGAAGCCTTTTCAGCGGTTGTGCAAGTGGTGGTACAGCGCCAGGAGGACAATGCCTGGACACCCGAGCTCGAGTGGGCCAATGTCCAATATCGCTTCAATGACCAGTTTAGCCTGCGCCTGGGCCGCACGGTGCTACCAAGCTTCATGGTCTCCGATACCCGCCTGGTCGGCTACGCCAACCCCTGGATACGCCCCCCACAGGAGCTGTATCAGCTCAATCCCCTCACCAATCTCGATGGCCTTGACCTAGCTTACGCCCGGGAATTCGACAATGCCCGCAACACCTTGCACCTTAGTTTCGGCCAAACCGATAGAGATGTTGTACAAAACGGCCAAGTTCGCGCTCGCAATGGTCTGGTGATCAGTAATACCTTCGAATATAAATTTGCGACCTTACGCCTGATGTACATGCGCGCCAAGCTTGACCTGGGCATAGAGCAAACCGACATTATTTACGGCGCCTACACCAGCCTTGGCGAGACGCTGAGTACAATCCCCGGTCAGGAGAACAATGCCGCTACCGCCATGTCCTTGGGCACCCGCTATGACATAGCCGATAATGCCGTTGAGCTCTACAGTGCCGGTATCAAGCTCGAACCCGGCAACTGGCTACTGATGGGCGAATGGGGCCAAGTACCTGAAACCGGGGCGCTGGCCAATGTCTGGGCGGGCTACGCCACCCTGGGCTACCACTTCCCCACCTTCATGCCTTTTATCACTCTTGCCGAGATCAACGGCGATACCCCCAACGAACCCGGTGTCGCCACCACGGGTATGCCTGCATCTCTGGCCGGGGAAATAGACGCTCTTAATCAAGGCCTTAACCTGCTGTTGTTTCAAGCCTCTACCGCCCAAAAGTCAATTACGGCCGGGCTGCGCTGGGACTGCTATCCGGGCACCGCCATCAAGCTACAATATCAACACATCGAAATTGATGATCACTCACCCGGCCGCCTCGGCAATATCCAGCCCGACTTCACGCCCGGTGGTACGGTTAATGTCTTCAGCGCCGTCATCGACTTTGTCTTTTAAAGATATCGACATGACAAGCACCCAGGCCTACAAAAAACTCCTCCGACTCGCTCTACTAGCGGTCTGTGTTGTCGTCGCCAATATACGGGCCGAGATGGTTGTCGTGGTCACAGCCAATAGCCCAATACACAGCCTCACCAGGAATGAGGTCGCAAAAATATTCCTCGGCAAAACCCGCCGCTTTCCCGATGGTTCGCGGGCCATCCCCCTGAATCAGAGCGAGGGTAACGCGATCCGCAAGGCTTTTTATCGCCAGATCAGCGGCAAATCAGCGGCGCAGGTCAAGGCCCACTGGGCCAAGCTGATTTTTACCGGCCGTGGGCAACCGCCCAAAGAAACCTCGAATGACGACAAAGTTAAGCGCCTCCTCAATAAAAACACCGCCAATATTGCCTATATCGACCTCGCCTCGGTGGATGACTCCGTGAAAGTGGTGCCCTTGAAATAATGGCAACGCAAACTGAGAATGATAAGCGCCAGCAGCCACCCAGCGTGACACCGACCCCAGACGACGAAGAGCTGCCCTCGATAACAAAACTCGTGGCCACTAAGCTCAGCGTGGTGCAGGGTATTTTCCTGGCCATGGTTAGCGTCATTTTAATTGCCCTTTGGCTCACCACCTTGCAATTAATCGAAAATGATTTTGCCAATGCCCGGGTCAACGCCTCCCACTCCACCGATGCCCTGGCCCACACTTATGAGGCACAGGTGGTGCGGGCGGTGCGAGAAATTGACCAGTCCTTAAATGTTCTCAAACGCGGCTATGAGTTTAATACCGGTGAAGAGATGCTAGCGCTGGTAGACGACTGGGGACTACTACTCACCGACTTCCTCTTTGTCACCAGCATTGCCGATGCCAAGGGTCATATCACCAGTAGCACCCGAGCCATCGAAGACACTAACATTGCCAACCAGGATTACTTTCGCGCCCAAGTGGAGGGCGACCAACTGGCCATTAGCCAGGCCTGGCTAAATCCAGCGAGCAAAACCTGGAAACTCACCTTCAGCCGTAGAATTAACAGCCCCAGCGGGGCCTTCGCCGGCATCGCCTTCACCTCGGTTGACGCCAGCTACTTTGTCAGTGGCTACGAAGACGCGCAAATGGGTCGGCGCGGCGTGCTCGGTCTTATTGGTACCGACGGCGTATTTCGCGTGCGGCGCAGCGGTGACAAAATTGTCACCGGGGAAAAGGCGGACTACCGCCAGCTAATCCCCGATACTGCTGAAATGGAAGAGCAGGAGGTGCGCCTCTATAACAACAGCTGGGATCAGGTTAAGCGCTATACCCTGGCCACCCAACTCTATGAATTCCCACTGGCCATGATCCTCGGGCTCTCCGAGCAAGAACAATTACAGGCCAGCGAGGTACTGCGCCGGCTCTATCTGCAGCGCGCGGGGGCTACCACCGCCCTTATCTTACTAATTGCCGGCCTGGTGTTTTACCTCAGCCGGCAACTACAGCGCAGCCGACAACGCATCCTCGCTGAGCAACTCAGCCATGCCCAGCGCGTCGAATACCTGGCCTACCACGACAGCCTCACCGGCCTACCCAACCGCAGTTATTTTAGTCAACTGCTCAGCCGTGGCATTGCCGAAGCGAAGCGCTATAACCGACGCTTTGCCCTGTTGTTTCTCGACCTCGACCGCTTCAAAATCATTAACGATACCCTCGGCCACGACGCCGGCGATGAATTACTGATCGAAGTGGCGAAACGCTTAAACGAGGCCCTGCGCGAAACCGATACCGTGGCCCGACTCGGTGGCGACGAATTCGTCGTGCTATTGCCGGAAATGAATGATGAGGCGCAACTGAGTGCCGTGGCCAGGAAGGTCCTCAGCGCAGTGAGCCAACCCTTTCGATTGGCCGAGCAGGATTTACGCATTACGGTGAGCATTGGTATCAGCGTCTTCCCCGGCGATGGTGAGGACGAACAAACCCTACTGAAAAATGCCGACATTGCCATGTACCACGCCAAAGAGGGCGGTAAAAACAATTATGCCTTTTACTGCGAAGAGCTCAATGCCGATTCGCTGGAAAGACTGGCCCTGGAATCCAGCCTGCGCCAGGCCCTCGATGGCGGTGAATTCCTCTTGTTTTATCAGGATAAATACGACATTCACAGCAACGAAATCACCGGTGCCGAAGCACTACTGCGCTGGCAACACCCCAACCTTGGCCTTGTACTACCCCATCAATTTCTACCCCTGGCGGAGGAAACCGGGCTCATTGTGCCCATCGGCAAGTGGGTGCTTGAGACCGCCTGTAACCAGGCCCTCGACTGGCTTGCTCAGGGGCTGACTCCGCGCTGTGTCTCGGTCAATCTGACGCCGCGCCAGTTTACCGATGCCCACTTGCTGGGCGATATTGACGAGATCCTACAAAGCACCGGCCTCGACCCCGCGCTGCTCGAACTGGAAATCAGCGAGGGCCTACTGCTCAGTGATTTTGAGCGGGGGCTGGAAATTCTGCACCGCATCAAAGCACTCGGCGTGCGTATTGCCATTGGCAACTTTGGTACCGGCTACACCTCGCTGTCGACGCTGGAAAAATTCCACTTTGACACCCTGAAAATTGATGGTTCGGTGATTCGCGATGTCACCCGGGAGGACTCTGATCGCAAACTTACCGAGGCCATCATCGCCGTTGGCAGAGCCATGGCCATCACCATTGTCGCCGAGGGTGTAGAAACCCAGGAACAGGCCAAGTTTCTACTGGATAGCTCCTGTGATCAGGTGCAGGGCTTTTATTACGATAAGCCAAGCCCCGGAAAGTAGCTCAACTAAGGCCGCGTCCGTGGTAATCAATCTATTTACCCAGGGGCCGGGTCAGCAAGATTAACTTCGGCAACAGGGTTTGCGAGGCCAGCAAGGCCGTCAACATGGCCAGACCGGTCAAAAAACCAAAGTACACCGAGGGCATAAAGTTGGACAGCGCAAGAATTGAAAAACCGACGATAATCACGATCGAGGTGTAGTACATGGCCACGCCAATGGACTTGTGACTGCGGTGCATACTGGCAACGTAGTCTCGGTCTTTGGCAAACTCCTCACGGAAGCGATAAATATAGTGCAGGGTGTCATCAACGCCGATGCCGACGGTGATGGAGGCAATGGTAATGGTCATCATATCGAGGGGAATACCGGCCCAGCCCATCACCCCCAGCACCACGCAAGCCGCGAGTATATTCGGAAAAATAGCGATAAAGGCAATCAGCAGCGAGCGAAACAAGACCACAAACATCAGCATAATGCCGAGAAATACCGCGCCCAGGGTCACAATTTGCGAGTGAAACAGGCTTTGCAGCATATTGTTGTAGAGCACCATCAAACCCGACAGGCGAAATTGCTCGGGCGCCAAACCCACCTCATCGATCAAAAAGCTGTTGATCTCCTCGAGTAATTGCTGGCGATTGAGAGTGGCACCGCTTTCCACGGTGCGCATGGTGAGGCGGGCTTCATCGGTCGCGTCGTTGAGATAGGGCGCCAGTAGAAAACTGTTCATCTCCGGCGACAGGCCCTTGCGCATCACCGCCAGTTCAAAATCATTCATGCGGTGACCGGTGAGGTCATTGGCAACGTGAAAGGCGGTGACCAGGGAATCGATGCGCCCAATCTCGTCCATGTCATCGAGATAGGTAGTGATTTGCTCCAGCTCTTCTAGCCCACTGCGACTAAACCAGTAACTGGGCTTTTGCTGGTTGGGGTCCTCCTCACCAAAGACATCATCGCCAAAGGGATCGTCTGCAAAGGGATCGCTTTCGAAAGGGTCTTCTTCGCCAAAGGGGTCATCTCCCTCGGGTACACTGAGGGTCAAGGGAATGGCGGCGCTGGCCGGGGCCTGAATAATAATATCCAGCGGTGTGGTACCACCCAGTTTCTGATCAATAATCGACAGGCCCTGGTAGATTTCGGTGTGCTCTTTGAAATAGTCGATAAAGCGATTATCAACCTGCAGCTTAGTGATACCCAGCACCGAGATAACACTGACCACCAGTGACAGCAGCAATACCAGATTGCCGTGGCGCTCGGTAAAGTTAGAAAAATGAGCCGGCAACTGTCCACCCTGACTGCCCCTCTGTACAACCCTGGCCTTGCCCAGCACCAACATACCGGCGGGAATCACCAAAAAACCCAGCACCAGCGAGACGCTCAGACCAATGGTCATCATCCAGCCAAAATCGATCACCGGACGAATGCCACTCACCACCAGTGAGGCGAAGGCCACTATCGTCGTCAACACCGTGTAAATACAGGGCCGCGCCATAAAGTTGACCATCTCGCGCACCAATTCGAGCTGACTGGCCTCGGGCTTGTCATGGTGTAATTCACGATAGCGCACGATGAGGTGAATGGTCAGCGCCATGGTCAAAACCAGCAGCAGGGCGACAAAGTTCGATGAAATAATCGTTAGGCGCCAGTCAATCCAGCTCAGCCAACCGAGCATCATGACAATGGCAAAGGCACAGGTGGCGAGGGGGAGTACCACCCAGCGCAACTGGCGAAAAATCACCGATAGGGTCAGTACAATAAAGAGGGTGATGCCGACACCAAAGACCTCGAGATCACTGCGGATAAAGTCCACCATATCGGCGGTAATCATACTCGGGCCACCGAGGAAAATTTGCGCGCGGCCCCGGTAATTATCCATCAGCGCTCGCACCGCCTTGACGCGATCTTTTTCGACCTGAGCCCGCTGTGTACGGTAATCGAGAAATTCCTGGCTGACTGTCGCCAGTTGAAGGCTTTCCGCCTCACTCAAACCCTCGCTCTTGCGCTTATAGCGCAGGGCATCGCGGCCACGCACCAATTCGATATAACGCTCGTCGACCTTAATGGCCGCCAGCAGTGCGGTGGTCTGACCCTCGGGGCCGAGAATCAGTTTGCGAAACACCGGGCTGTTGAGAAATTCCCGCTTCGCCATCTCGCGATCGACACCCTTGGTCAATAGGGTACGCGGCGTCTCATGCAACTGGCTGACCGGAACTTTCGGGCTGTACAGCAGGGGCACATTGATCATCGACAGGACATTAACCACTTCGTCGATGCGCGTAAGGTCTTCCGTTAGCTCGGTAAGGGTGGCCAGGCTTTGATCGGAGAACAAGTCCTCACCCGGCAGCGGGCTATAGGTCACCACCAAAAAGTCGCCACTGCCATAGCGCTCGTTAATTTCTCGAAAGTAGTCGAGGTCGCTATCGTTTTCCAGTGTCAGGGAATCGGCAGAGGCGTCCAGCTTGAAATTGGGCAGACCCAAGGCTAATGCCACGGTAACCAGCAATACCAGCAACAGCACCCGCTTTGGGTGCAGTAAGACAATGCGCTCGTAGGCGTGAAGTAGGCGTTCAGACATATCTTTCCCTTATTTTCCCTGGCAGGTTTGCAGCTCGGCGCATTCAACAAAAGCCGCCATTATGCCTAAGCTGTCAAGAAACTGCCTTCTTCTACGCGCTAGGCCAGCGACCGGTTACAACAGTCATTCCCTTTTCGTGGCACTCGGGTACAGTACCAAGCCCTTGTTGACAGCTCAGAGCCCAGCCATGGCAGCCTTGAAGGGCGTTATTCTCGATCGCGACTCACTGCACCCCGACGACCTCGACTTGCGCCCGCTACTGAATATCGCCGCCGTCGACTGGCACAGCTACGCCAACACCTCCGCCAGTCAAACCGCGCAGCGCATAGCCCGCGCCGACATTGTCCTGACCAACAAGGTGCTACTCGGCGCAGCAGAAATCGGCGCCGCTAGTCAACTAAAGTACATCGGCGTGCTGGCCACCGGCACCAATGTTGTCGATCACCGCGCGGCTCAACAGCGACATATCACGGTCAATAATTGCGTGGCCTACGGCACGGCGTCGGTGGTGCAACACACCTGGGCCCTGATCCTCTCACTCAGCACTCAGCTGCAGGCCTATCATCGGGTGGCCCAGGAAGCCTGGAGTCAGAGCCCGTTTTTTTCCGTACTCGACCACCCCATCAGCGAACTGGCGGGCAAGACCCTGGGCATTATTGGTTACGGCGAACTGGGTCGTGGCGTCGCCGCTGTGGGTCGCGCCTTCGGCATGAACATTGTTAGCGCAGCGATTCCGGGCTGGCAGTCGGCCAGTCACAGGACAACACCACGCCTGCCCCTGGCGCAATTTTTAGCCAGCGCCGATGTGGTGAGTATTCACTGCCCCCTGAGCGAGCAGACTCACAACCTGATCGATAGGCAGGAGCTCCAGCAAATGAAAGCCAGCGCCCTGTTGATCAACTGTGCCCGAGGCGGCATCGTCAACGAGACCGCCCTGGCCCAGGCACTGCGCCAGGGCAGCATCGCCGGCGCCGGCGTCGATGTACTGACACGCGAACCGCCGCGCGATGGCAACGCACTACTGGCACCCGACATCCCCAACCTTATTATCACCCCCCATTGCGCCTGGGGCTCCCGGGAGGCCCGCCAGCGCCTGGTCGTGCAGGCAGCGGACAAACTCGGGGCATTTATTGGGGCTGTCCAGAGGTAAACTCAATAAAATTAAACGCCGCTAGTTTTTGCGACAAGCCACTAAAAATTCACCTTCGATCCTGTATTCAGTGGGGCGATTTTGTAACCATAGCCACTGATAAAAACCCGAGCCAAATGGCCTCGCGAATAAATTTTTAAGGAAAGAGCCGCATGTCCGACGCCAACGCAATTGGTTTTGAGTTTATTCAAACACTGAGCGATGAACTCTCCAAGGGCCAGGTCAAACTACCGGCCTTCCCCGAGGTGGCGATGCGCATCAAGAGCGCCCTCGAAGACCCCAACATGTCGACCCAGCAAATTGCCAAACTGGTGGTTTCCGACCCGGTTTTTTCGGCACGTTTATTGAAGGTTGCCAATTCTGCGGCCCTCAATGTCAGCGGTAATCAGATCAAAGACATTCCCACTGCCATTACCCGTATGGGCTTCAAAATGGCCCACAGTATCGCCGTCTCCATCGCCATGGACCAGGTCATGAACGCACCGGCAAACCCCGTCCTGGCCACGCAATTCCATAAGCTGTGGCAGCACAGCGTCACTGTCGCAGCCCTGTGCTTTGTCATCAGCAAGAAACAGTCGCGCCACCCCAACCTCAAGAAAAACAGAATCAACCCCGATGAGGCCATGCTCGCCGGGCTGATGCACGATATCGGCAAGACCTACATACTGACCCGTGCCGAGGGCTATCCGGCATTGATTGAGGACCCCGAGGCCCTCGAGCAAGTGATGTACGACTGGCACACCGGCATCGGCAGCGCCATTATTGAAAACTGGGAGTTTGATGAGGCGATGATGAATGTCGCCGATGAGCACGAACTGTACGACCGCGAACCCTTTATAGCGGGTCATGCCACCGACCTCACCGATGTCGTTCTGACTGCCAACCTAATGGCCCACCTTATTGAAGAGGGCGAGGAGGGCAACGAGGAGGAACATCTTGCCGAATGGCTACAAATTCCCGCCTTTGAACGTCTCGGTTTGGACGCCGAAGCCATTAGCGAGATCAAAGATAGCTCCAGGGAAGAAATAGACTCTATTGTTTCTGCCCTCGGCTAACACGGCCGACACCATTGCTCACTCGAGCCGCCAATCAATATTTTATTGCCAGCGGTTCTGAGATCTAGCCCATATCGTCAGGTCAACAGCGCAATCCCGTCGCCAACGCGAATCACCCCACCTTCAACAATATCCGCCCTTAAGCCACCCCTGCCGACGAGGGCCGCCATTACCCCGGGGCCTGTTAGTTGATCGAGATGGGGGCAGGGCTCACACCGTCGTACACCGTATAAAACCACCTCCCCCAGTTGCAAGAACTGCCCCACCAGGGCGTTCAACTCGAGCCCGCGAGTGACAATATTGCGCCGCGCTTGAGCCCCACCAATGGCACAACGAGCGGGTAGAGAGGCCAGCACTTCGGCTTCAATCAAAGTGACATCTCGCCCTCGTCCCGGCCAGTGGGAAAAACTGCCGCGCCGGTAACAATAGCGATCGCCCTCAAGGCCCCGGCCTGTCAGCGCCGTGACCTCACGCCGGCTCACCAAGGGTTCGCGGGCACGACTGGCGATAAAAAGACCTTCGACACAGGCCTTAATAGCCACAGACGAGATCTCGCTCATAAAAACCCCATGGTTTATCGTTAATCACCTGACATAATCCCCTCTCGTTATAAGTACAAGAATAATTGCCAAGGATGACATCATGTCTATGCGCCTGCTCGCCACACTGCTACTGCTCTGCGCTACAGCCCTCAGCCATGGCAGCGAACAAACGATCCCACCCGAACTGGCGCAGTGGCAATCCTGGGTATTACGTGACCAGGTACAGCACCCCTGCCCAAGAATAGCCCAACAAATAGAGCAGCGACGCTGTGTCTGGCCCGACCAGTTGACGATCAATATACATCCTCGTGGCGCTGACTTCTCACAACAGTGGCAGGTACTCAGCGACAGCTGGTTGACCTTGCCCGGTGACAATAAGCACTGGCCTCAGTCCGTGACCGTCAACAACAAAGCGGCGGCCGTACTTGAATTTAAGGGCAACCCGGCCTTGCACCTAAAGGCCGGCAACTACACGATTAAGGGCCGCTGGCACTGGCAGAAAACCCCGCAGTATCTGCTGGTGCCAACAGACACTGCACTCATTAAACTGAGTAATGTGGGCCATGAAATCAAGAGTAATATCGACGCCCAGGGGCGCTTATGGCTGCGCAGTCAGGATGGCGCCACGGCGCAAAAGAACCTCGAAAACACCATCAAACTGACCGTCTTTCGCGCCCTCAATGACGCCATCCCCATGCATCTGGAGACAGAGTTGCGCCTCAGCGTCGCCGGCAAACCCAGGGAAATCACACTCGGCCAATTGCTGCCCAGCAATGCCGAGGCCCTATATTTCGAGTCGCCCCTGCCCGCCCGTATCGAGGCCGATGGCCGCCTGAAAATACAGGCCCGCGCCGGCCAATGGGTGATCAGGCTGCGCGCCCGCTATCTCGACCAACCCAGCCAGTTCACCATGGCAAAGTTGGATGAAGACTGGCCGGCACAGGAAGTCTGGAGCTTCCGCGCCGCCCCCCACCTACGCGGTGTGAAGCCCGTGGGGCTACCGGCCATCGACCCAGCGCAGATCGACATCCCCCCGCGCTTCGCCAAACTGCCCACCTTTTTGATGAGCCCGGGTGCCAGTCTCGAGCTACAGGAGCAATACCGGGGCGACGCCAGTCCCGCCGCCAACCGACTCAGTTTACAACGCACCCTGTGGCTCGATTTTGATGGTGCTGGCGCCACCAGCAAGGATATTATTCGCGGCACCATGACTCACGGCTGGCGCCTGCATACCTCACCGGAGTTGCAACTGGGCCGCGTTGTCGCCAACGGCATACCCCAGCTGGTGACAAAAATGGCCGACGAGGCCGGTGCCGGCATTGAAATCCGCCAGTCTCAGGTCGATGTCGAAGCCATTAACCGCATCGACTCCCTGGCGGCAATTTCTGCCAATGGCTGGCTCCACGACTTCGACACTGTCGAACTCACCCTACAGTTGCCCCCCGGATGGCAACTGTGGCACGCCGGCGGCCCCGACAGCGTGCGACAATCCTGGCTGTCGCGCTGGGATTTATGGGATCTGTTTATCTGCCTGTTCATTGTTGGCGCCCTGCTGCGCACTCTGAGCTGGCGCTGGGCATTAGTCGGCGCAGCCACGTTGGCTCTGACCTATCACGAGGCCAATGCCCCCCCACTGGTGGCCTGGGTAATTCTCGTCGCCGCGCTACCGCTCTTGCAGGTCTTACCCAGCGGCAAGTTCAAACGACTGATCACCAGCTGCGCCTACCTGGCTCTCAGTGCCCTGCTGATTTTCATTCTCGCCTTTGCGGTGCAGCAAATACGCCGTGGCCTCTACCCCCAGCTGGAACAAAATCGCGCCATCAATGCCTCCCACTATGGCTATTCTCAAGCCCCGGCAAGGCTGGCCAAAAGCCGCGTTAACAAGGCCAAGGAAGCAGGTGCCATGCACATCTTGGATTCAGCCGCCGCGCCGGCGCTTGAAGAAAGGCTCGCGCGCAAGCGCTATCGCCCCAGTGACAATGTCCAAACCGGGCCCGGTGAGCCCGACTGGCAATGGCAGGAGATAAGTATTCGCTGGAGCGGCCCGGTGAGTGCCGGCGAAGCCCTCAAGCTCTATCTATCACCACCGCTGCTGACTCGCCTGCTCAAATTTGTACAGGTGGCCCTGGTCGCCCTGCTGTTTTACGGACTGGCGGGACCCCTGCTGCGCGAACACCGCCTGTTTGGGCGCAGGGATGAAACGACCCTTCCGCCTGGCATCACCTCCTGCCTATTACCGGCACTGTTACTACTCGCCGGGCTCGGGCTACACACGCCCCAGGTTCAAGCCCAACAAGCAGTGCAAGGCTCTACTCAAAGTCACGGCTTCCCCTCGGCTCAACTACTACAGGAACTCAAGGCAGAACTACTCAAGGCACCGCTGTGCGCACCCCACTGTGTGGCCCTGCAAAACGTCGACATCAAGGTCGACCAACAGCGTTTGCGCCTGCAATTTACCGCCAGTGCGGCCACTCAGATCGCCTTCCCCCTACCACTGGATAAAAGCTGGCAGGCACAGAGTATTAGCGTCGACAATCGCGCGGCAACACTGGCACGGGATCAGGGCAAGCTCTGGGTGCTACTGGAAGCGGGAGTTCATAAGGTGCTGTTGCGCGGCCTCGCCCATGGCGACAACATCAGCATCCCCTTTGCCCTGTCACCCCACAACACCCGAGTAAGGGCCCCGGGCTGGCGAGTTCACGGCTTAAATAAGGGCCGGGTCAGTGGCGGCAGTGTAGAGCTCGAAAAAGAGCAAAAGCAGCTTATTGCCGACACTTTGATACCCGCGCCCATCGAACCCTTTGTGCGGGTCGAGCGCCAGCTCAATGCCGACGTCGACTGGGAGTTAATCACTACTGTGCGACGTATTGCCCCGCAACAGGGCAGTATCAATTTGCGCATCCCCCTGCTACCCGGCGAATCGGTGGTGAGCCAAAATATGCTCATCGAAGACCACCACGTGGTGCTATCTTTCAAATCCAAACAGCGACAAATACAGTGGCGCTCCGTGCTTGAGCCCACTGAAAAATTGAGTTTAAGTGCCCCCCAAACTACGCAGTGGGTCGAGCGCTGGTCCGTGGTCGCCTCCCCGCGCTGGCATATCACCGGTGAGGGCATCCCCAACCTGAAAGCTGAAGCGACGACTCGGCAGGCTAACCAACGCTGGTGGCCCTGGCCCGGCGAGACTCTCGGCCTGCAAGCCGTAGAGCCCCAACCCGTACCCGGCCCCAACACCACCATTGAGAGTATTGCCCTCGACTACAGACCCGGCAAGCGCAATGCGGATGTAGAGCTAAAGCTGAAAATCCGCACCAGCCTCGGCGGCGACTACCGCTTTAAGCAGCCCCCCGGTGGTGAATTGCAGAGTATGCACATCGATGGCATCGAACAAACCCGTCCCAGGAAAGAGCAATATGTGGTGATACCCCTACACCCCGGCCTGCAAACTATCGACCTCAAATGGCAGCTGCCCAGCGGCATCTCCCTGCGCACCCTGACACCGAGTTTTACGCTGCCAACAGCGGCCAATAATATCAATTTGAAAATTCACCTACCCCGAGGCCGCTGGCCCCTGTTACTCAGTGGTCCGGACATCGGCCCCGCCATGCTCTACTGGGGTGTACTGGCGGTGATTATCGGCATCGCCATTGCTCTCGGCACCTGTGTGCAGCACCTGCAGTTATCGATACCTCTAAAAACCTGGCATTGGTTGTTGTTGGCCATCGGCATGAGCACGGTCAACATGGTCGGCAGCCTGCCCGTTGTCGCCTGGTTTTTTGCCATGGAGGCCCGCCGTCGCTACAACCCTGCCGCCCCATCAAAGCTCTTTAACCTGATGCAAATAGGCTTAATTGGGCTCTCGCTGGTGGCGCTGCTGAGTCTGTTTTTCACCATCCCGCAAAGCCTGCTGTCCTCACCCAACATGCAGATAACGGGCAATGGCTCCGGTGCCTATCTCTACCAGTGGTATCAAGACCACAGCAGCGATAGCCTGCCCAATGCCTGGGTCTTTAGCCTGCCGCTGTGGGTCTTTCGCCTCACCATGTTGCTGTGGTCCATGTGGCTGGTTTTCGCCCTGTTGAACTGGATCAAATGGGGTTGGCAATGCCTCTCGGCCGGCAAGCTATGGGACAACCCACCGCCGCGGCAGCCGCGCAAAAAAACCGTCAGGAAATCGACTCAAAAAGATTCCGATGAAGAAAAACAATAAATGAGCAGGAAGTACCTATGAATTTTGATATTCCCGAGGAAATCACCGCCTATCTCGTCGAGCTCGATAGTTTTATCGACGAGGTCATCAAGCCAATAGAAAATCGTGACGACAATATTCGCTTCTTCGACCACCGCCGCGAAGACGCCCGCACCGACTGGGAGCGCGACGGCCTGCCCAACGAGGAGTGGGAGGCCCTACTGGAAGAGTCGAGGCTCGCCGCCGATAGGGCCGGTCACTATCGCTACTCCCTGCCCAGGGAATACGGCGGCCAGGACGGCACTAATCTGGGCATGGCCATTATCCGCGAGCACTTCGCCCGCAAAGGCCTGGGCCTGCACAACGATCTGCAAAACGAACACTCCATTGTCGGCAACAATGTCGGCATCTTGCTGATGATCGCCTACGGCACCGAGGCGCAGAAAGCCGAATGGCTGGAGCCAATGTTAGCCGGCACCCGGCGCTTTGCCTTTGGCATTACCGAACCCGAGCACGGCTCCGATGCCACCCACATGGAAACGACAGCAGTACGTGACGGCGAGCACTGGGTCATCAACGGCGAGAAAACCTGGAACACCGGCATTCACACCTCGCCCTACGACATGATATTGGCCCGCACCAGTGGCAAGGCGGGCGATGCCTCGGGCATTACGGCTTTCCTGGTGCCGATGCAGGCCGAGGGTTTAAAGATTGAAGAAATGCTCTGGACCTTTAACATGCCCACCGACCACGGCCGGGTATCGCTGAAGAATGTGCGGGTCGACGACTCCGCCATACTAGCCGGCGAGGGCAATGGCCTGCAGGTGGTGCAGCACTTCTTCAACGAAAACCGCATTCGCCAGGCCGCATCGAGTCTTGGCGCCGCGCAGTTTTGTATCGACCAGTCCATCGCCTACGCTCAAGAGCGCAAGCCCTTCGGCAAACCACTGGCAGTCAACCAGGGCATACAGTTTCCCCTGGTCGACCTGCAAACCCGAGCCGAAATGCTGCGTGCACTGATTCGTCAAACGGCCTGGAAGATGGATACCTATGGCGCCTTTTCGGTCTCCGACAAGGTCTCGATGTGCAATTACACCGCCAATCGCCTGTGCTGTGATGCCGCGGACCAGGCCATGCAGGTGCACGGTGGGCTGGGCTATTCACGCCACAAACACTTCGAGCATATTTACCGCCACCACCGTCGCTACCGTATCACCGAGGGCGCCGATGAAATTCAAATGCGCCGTATCGCCGGCTATATGTTTGGCTTTATGAAGCAGCAAAAGCCCAAGGGTGTAGCCTAGGGTGAAGAAAATACTTACCCTAGGGCCAGATCAAGGACAGAACACAGGGACGGCGCAATGCAAATAAATAACATGCGATACGCAATAAGGGCATTAATGTGTGAAGCCTTAGCGCTGCACATGGCCACGGGGAAGCCAGCCTAATGTCCCGAGCCAAAATTCAGTTACGTATTCTCATGCCCGCCATTGTCTTGTTGATGGCCAGTGCCTTCCTGTTGTTTTCTGCACGCCACGACTACCGAGTGGCGGAGCAGCGCCTGGAAAACAGTGCCACTGAGCGGGTTCAACAATTACTGAGTTTTCTGCAGCAAGAAATTGAATACCGGACCTCCGCCGCCGAGCGGGTCAGCAATGCCCTGCGTCTCCTGCAATCCGCCAATATTGATGCGAGCATTGAAGCGCTGGCACTGATTAGCACCTCCGGGCAAGTGCTGGCAGATCGCTTTGCGAACAGTCAGCAAGCGCGACAAACGGCACTGCCCGATTTCACCACAGGCCCGCAGGTCCTGTTCGGCGCCAATGGTTCCAGCATCAATCTTGCCGCCGACGGCCAATCTCTGCAGGCCTATATAACGCTGGCAACCGGCACGCCCTCCGCAGAGCCCATCGCGGCCCAGCCAGCTCTGCTCTTCGGTTCTATTGATTTGAGCGCCAGCAAAGCGGCACTGTGGCAACAGGTGCGCAACGATTACCAGGCCACCTGGATAATCACCTCTCTACTGGTACTTGGACTGGCCCTGGTACTGGAGCGTTTGATCACCCGCCCCCTGGTCAAACTACTCGAATTCTCCCAGCAACTCGCCCAGGATTATTCGGGCCTGCAAAACCCCGAGCTGTATCTGGGTGAAATTGCCGCGCTCAACCAGGCCCTCAATACCATGAGTAACAAGGTCGCCCACACGGTCCGCGACCTCAACACGCAACAGGAGAATCTCGAAGTCACCCTGCAGTCCATCGGCGACGCTGTTGTCACCACCGATGCCAGCGGGCTGGTTACGCGCATGAACCCCGTCGCGGAGCAACTCACCGGCTGGTACGCCTATGAAGCCAGGGGACTGCCGCTGGCGGAAATATTCCCCATTATTGATGCCACTAGCCGCGCGCCCATTGCCAATCCCATCGACAGGGTACTCAATACGGGGCAAACCGTGTTCTTGAGCCACCACACCACCCTCGTGGCCAGAGACGGCAAGGAGCACCAGATAGCGGATTCCGCCGCTCCGATTCGCGATAGCAATGACGATATTATTGGCATGATCCTGGTCTTCAATGACGTCACCCAGGAATATCAATTGCGCCAGGCGGCACGGAATATACAACGACAAATAGAGGGTCTGTTTAACGATATGCAGGCCATGGCCGTCATCATGGCACCCGATGGCAATATTATTTTTATCAACAACACGCCCTTAAAAATGTCGGGAATAAGCTTTGCCGATGTCGCCGACAATAAACTTTGGGAGTGCCCCTGGTTTAGCCACTCAGCCGAGCTGCAAAAGACCATTGCAGCAGACTGCAAGCACGCGGCGGCAGGTGAGCAAGTGAGTCGCGATATTCTGGTGGGGACCAGAGCGGGACAATTCTCCTGGGTGCAGTTCAGCGTCCATCCGGTATTCGACGAGAACGGCCAGGTGATGCAATTACTCGCCGAGGGCCACGATATCAGTGAACGGAAAAAAGCCGAGGAGGAGCTCAATGCCTCGCTGCAACAGGTGCAGCTTTATCGAGAACAAACACCACTGGCAACCATTGAGTGGAGTACCGATCTTAAAATCCTCGGCTGGAATGACGCCGCCACCCGACTTTTTGGCTACTCCGCTGAGGAGGCCATCGGCTGCGATGCCAGCATCATCGTCCCCAGCGCCCTTGCCGCCGAAGTAGATAGCGTCAGGGGTAATCTTCTCCAGCACAGGGGTGGCAAGATAAACACCAATCAAAATATCACCAAAGATGGTCGCAGCATTCTTTGTGAATGGCATAACAGTGCCATTGTTGACCCCACCGGCAAAGTCGTCGGCGTGACATCCCAGGTACTCGATGTCAGCGCCGAGCACGAGGCCAAGCAAGCCCTGATTGCCAAGGAACAAGAGCAACGGGAAATTCTCAACACACTGGTTGAAGGCATTATTACTATTGACGAGAAGGGCTTCATCCTCAGCATCAACCCGGCAGCTGAGAAAATCTTTGGCTACACTAGTGAAGACCTCAACCAGAAAGACCTGTGCACCATCATGCCGCATTTTGACATCGACCGAGCTGATCAATACCTCAAGCACCTAGTCAGAGACGGCGAAGCCGATGTCTTCGACGGGCTTCGCGAGATCACCGGACAGCGTAAAGACCGCAGTACCTTTCCACTACAAGTTACCGCCGCCGAGCTGCCTCCAGCAGCCGATGGCAGCCGCCGCTTTATCGGCTCCTGCAACGATCTAACGCAGACAAGACAACAACAGGAGCACCTGCAGCGCACCCAAAAAATGGATGCACTGGGGCAAATCGTCGGTGGCCTCGCCCACGATTACAATAATACCCTCGGGGTTATTCTCGGTTATGCAGATTTAATAGCCATCAAATATAAGGATATTGTCGGCCTCGATAAATATATTGAGCAAATATCCCTGGCCGGCGAGCGCGGCCGCGACTTGACCCAACGCATGCTCGCCTTCTCCAAACACCGCAGCTCCGCACCCGAGGCAATTGCCCTGCACAGCGTTCTCAACACCCAGAGCGCTCTACTCGGCAAATCCATCACCGCGGTGATTAAACTCGAATACCAGCTCTGTGAATCCCCCTGGCTGGTCTGGCTCAACCCCAATGAGCTGGAGGAAATACTATTAAATCTAGCCATTAACGCCAGACACGCCATGCCCAACGGCGGGGTACTCAGCGTGGCAACTGACAAGCGCAGCTTCTCCTTTGCCGAGGCTCGCGCCCTGGGTCTTGCCGATGGCGACTATATGGAATTGAGTATCGAGGACAATGGCTGCGGTATTGAAGAAGCCTTGCACAGCCAAATTTTTGACCCCTTTTTCACCACCAAGGGCAGTAATGGCACGGGTCTGGGCTTGAGTCAGGCCTACAGCTTTATGGATCGCTGCGGTGGTACCATACGAGTGCAGTCTACAGTCGGCCAGGGCAGTAAGTTCTCCCTCTTCTTCCCCCGCTACGAGGGTACGCTGGTGCCCCAGAGTGTCGAAAATAAAGCAAAACTGCAGGTACCGAGCAATGCCGAAAAAATTCTTATCGTCGATGATGAGCCGGGGCTGCGTAACTTGACTCAGGAAATACTCACCATCGCCGGCTATCAGGTCTGGGTCGCCGACAATGCTGACTCAGCCTTGAAGATACTGGCACGTGAGCCTGTCGACTTGATGATCAGCGATATTATTATGCCGCAGATGAACGGCTACGACCTGGCGAAGGTCGTCAAACAGAAATACCCCCATATCAAAATACAATTGGCCAGTGGCTACAGTGGTGAACAAACCCTGGAAGAGGATCAAGAGCTATTGCATAACAATATTTTACGTAAACCCTTTCGCTCAACAGAGCTTCTCAACAGCGTCGCCAGCCTACTAGAGGTGCGAGCTCATGCCCGCTAAAGCGATCCGTGTAACCGGGCCCTGGGCAAGTAACTTAAATACTGGCGTCGCCGCCATTGATAACGAACACCAAGAGTTATTGGGTCTAATTTACCAGGCTCACCTCGCTGTAGAACAGGGTGTAGATAGCGCCCAGTTACTCGCGCAGGCACGCGATCTCATCGTGTACACGGCCTCGTACTTCCGGCGTGAAGAGAAAGCTATGCATGCCATGAACCATCCCTCGCTTGAAGCTGCGCGTGTCACCCAGGCTGAAATTTTACAGACCTTGCAACTTGATTTTCATTCGCGTTCTTTTAGTAGCGCCTCCATAGCGGAGTTTATTCTTTTTCTCAAAGACTGCCTAATCGCACATTTTAAAGCACAGGAAAACAATTTTACGACGGTCAACCCCGCCCTGAGCCTTCAGATTGAAGAAGCTCTGTCCTGCGCCGAAGCCCTGAGCGCCACCCAGGCAGTGAATATTTATATCGTCGATGACGAACAGCAGCATGTCGACTTGATGGTGGAAATGACCAATATCGCCGGGCTATCGGCCACCGGTTTTACTTCGGCCAACCATTTTGTCGAGCAGCCCATTGCCAATACCGATATTATTTTACTCGACCTCAACATGCCCGACATGGACGGTATCGAGGTGATGCGCACCCTCTACGACAAGGCCTGCATGCCAACCTATATCCTGGTCAGCGGCTTTGACGAGCGTGTATTGCACTCCGCCAAGCAATTTGCCGACGCCAAGAATATCCGCGTTGCCAATAAGCTCAGCAAACCAATTAACACCAAAAAGTTTATCCACTACATCAGCCAGTTGCATACCGAAGTTAGGGTAGCTCTCACACAACACCAAAGCCAACGCCCACAAAGTATAAGCACCAAGCCCGTACTTTCTCTACAACAGTTGAAAACGGCCATTACCAGCAAGCAACTGCAACTTTTCTATCAGCCCAAGCTGGACATGAAGAGTTCGAAAATCATTGGCTTTGAAGCTCTCGTTCGCCTCCAGCACCCCGAGCTGGGCCTGATTTTCCCCGATCAGTTTATTGCCATGGCCGAGCAGAACGATTTGATTTCAGACCTCACCAACGAAGTTTTCAGGCTCGCCACCGAGGACTATTTAACCTTTCACAATGCCGGTATTGACCCCGTTATTTCCATTAACATCTCGGCCAAGGATTTACTCGACCTGTCGATGCCAGAACGCTTCGCCAAGCTGGCATCGACCAAGGGCATACCACCCGGGGCCATCACCATAGAGCTCACCGAAACGGCGATACTGAAATCGGTATCCGATTCCCTCGACATTCTCAATAGACTGCGAATGAAGGGTTTCTCCCTGTCCATTGACGATTTTGGCACCGGCTATTCATCGCTGGTGCAGCTTTATCAGGCACCCTTCACCGAACTCAAAATTGACCAGCACTTTGTGATGAGAATGCTGGAGGACGACGAAGCCCTGTCGATTGTCAAAATCTGTATTTTATTAGCCAAAGAGCTGAAGATGACCTCCGTTGCCGAAGGCATAGAAACTCAAGACATTTGGGATAAGCTACAATTCCTGGGCTGTGATTTGGCCCAGGGTTATTTTATTTCCAAGCCCATTCCCATCGATGCCTGCTGTGAATGGGTCAACAACAGCGCCCACAAGGACCTGAACTAAAGCTCTTGAAGTAACTCCCCATAGCCCTGCCGATAAGTAGGGTAGCGCAATACATAGCCAAGGTTCAGTAGGCGGTCATTGCGGCAACGCTTATTCATAGCTCCCGTCAAAGCAGTACTGGTCTTTTCCGGCGGCGGGCTACAGGCCATTTTTTCACTCAACCACGTGGCGACTTCTGCCAGTGGCACGGGGGCACTATCGGAAGCCAAATACAGCTTTTCCAAGGGTAAACCCCGCACGGCTCGGTCAATTAAAAAGCCGAGTATGCCCAGGCAATCCTCTTCATGAATGCGATTGCTGTAAGAGGGCGGGTCGTATTGCAGCGGTTTACTCTCTCGCACGCGACGCAGCAAGCTCTCTCGACCCGGACCATAAATCCCGCTAAATCGCACCACCGTACTTGTGTCGCTGTAGGCCCACAACTGTTGCTCAGCCCCGATCAGGGCCTCGCCGTTAAAACTAGTCGCCAGGGCCGGGGACGTCTCGTCCACCCATTGCCCCGCATTTTGCCCATAAACACTGGTTGATGACACCATCAAACAACGAGGTCCTGGACCCCGGCCCGTGGCCTGGGAAAAATGCGCCAGTACATTGGCGATGCCCCCTTGATAAAGGTCTTGATAGGCCTCTTTATTGCGCTCACCGGGGGACAGTACAAATAAAACCAGATCGACCGCTGTCGGAATTTGGGCAACGTCGTGTGCGCAGTTTATATCGGCCAGTACCAGCTGTAGACCGGCAAGGGGCTCATTTAGGGGGCTGCGTTTAACGCCGATAACCGAGTGTTTGGCGGCGATTAAACGCGCGGCCAAGCGGCGGCCAAGGCCGCCACAACCCAGCAACAATATCTTAGCCACCAGCCAGTGACCGCCTATCGCTGGGATGTTGGCAGCAGGCGAGAACAGGCCTGCGAACAATAGCCTCTGCCACGCACATGCTACCCGGCATGCGCCTCTAAATAGTCATACAAGCGATGGTGAAAGCCGCCAAAGCCGCCATTGCTCATAATCAGTACGTGGCTGGGCGATCCCCCCGATGCCTGCGCGGCAACAGCCGTTTGCTCAATCAGCTGTTGTAGGTCGTCGACCACGGTATTACGCCCATGACTGTCGACACTTTCGTCGAGAGACCAGGACATGCCTGTGCTCTGATACCAAAAGACCTGATCGGCTTGTGCCACGGCACTGATTAACTCGGCTTTGTGCACGCCCAGCTTCATGGTGTTGGAGCGGGGCTCAATCACCGCAATGATTTTGTCGTCGCCCACCTTATTGCGCAAGCCGTCCAGCGTCGTCGCAATGGCCGTTGGATGGTGGGCGAAATCATCGTAAATACTGATGGCATCGACCTGGCCCAGACACTCCATGCGTCGCTTAACACCCTCAAAGGCACTCAGCGCCTGGCAAGCCTGGGATAAACTCACGCCGACATGGTTGGCTGCGGCGATGGCCGCCAGGGCGTTGGCGACATTGTGCAGGCCGCTTTGCTGCCAGCGCACCTCGTAGCCACCCTCACACTCGCCACGCTCATCTTTCTCAGTATTGCAGACGGTAAAGACACTGCCGTCGGCGGCATCGAGTTCAACCTGCCACTGCCCTCCTTCGCCCGTCGTTTGCACTGGGGTCCAGGCATATTTTTTACCGGCACTGTAGCGCCGATCAAACTTGCCACTCAGGGTAGCGCCAATATTACTGTCGCTATGGGGATGAATAATCAAACCATCATCGGCGATGGTGCGAATCATATGGTGAAATTGCAGCTGAATATCCTGCAAGTCGCTAAAAATATCGGCGTGATCAAATTCGAGATTATTCAATATGGCCGTGCGCGGGCGGTAGTGCACAAACTTCGAACGCTTATCAAAAAAGGCGGTGTCATATTCGTCGGCCTCGACGACAAAGTATTTTTCACCGCCGAGTCGCGCCGAGACATCGAAATTATTGGGCACCCCACCAATTAAAAACCCCGGCTCCAGGCCAGCATATTCTAGTATCCAGGCCAGCATGCTTGAGGTGGTTGTTTTGCCATGGGTACCGGCGACGGCCAATACCCACTTGCCCTGTAAAAAGTGCTCGCCCAACCATTGCGGCCCGGAAGTGTAGGGCAGTTGCTCGCGCAGCATGTATTCCACACAAGGGTTGTCCCGCGACAAAGCATTGCCTACCACCACCAGATCGGGGGCCGGTACTAGCTGTGCCGGGTCATAGCCCTGGGTTAACTCAATGCCGGCATGTTCGAGCTGCTCGCTCATCGGCGGGTAGACGTTGGCATCACAACCCGACACACGGTGCCCATCCGCTTTTGCCAGCTGCGCCAGACTGCCCATAAAGGTGCCGCAAATACCGAGTATGTGAATATGCATCAATGAATAATTCCCTGATAAGTGGTGATAATTATCACACCACAGGTGCCCAACCGCCATGCATTTAAAGAACTATTCCCGTATGATGCGCACATTTTTTACGACGTCGCTTGTGCGGGAATTTTATGGCCAAAAGAAATGCTTTTTACGCTCAATCCGGTGGTGTTACGGCAGTGATTAACGCCAGCGCCTGTGGCGTGATCGAAACCGCCCGTGCCAACCGCAGTAAAATTGGCAAAGTCTACGCCGGACACAACGGGATTATCGGCGCCCTGCGCGAAGAACTGATCGACACCAGCAAGGAAACGCCCAGCACCATTGCCGCCCTCAAGCATACGCCCTCGGGCGCCTTTGGCTCCTGCCGCCATAAGTTGAAAAGCTTCGACGACAACCCGGCCGAATATGAACGCCTGATCGAAGTCTTTAAGGCCCACAATATTGGCTACTTCTTTTATAACGGCGGTGGCGACTCTGCCGATACCTGCCTGAAAGTCTCGCAGCTGGCCGAAAAAATGGGCTATCCCATTCAGGCCATCCATATTCCCAAAACGGTCGACAACGATTTACCCTACACCGACAATTGCCCCGGCTTTGGCTCCGTAGCCAAATATGTCGCCGTTTCAACCAAAGAGGCCAGTCTCGATGTCGCCTCGATGTGCGAAAGCTCCACCAAGGTGTTTATTCTCGAGGTGATGGGCCGCCACGCAGGCTGGATAGCCGCCGCCGGTGGTCTCGCTGCCGATCAGGCCGGCGACCCGCCGCACATTATTCTATTCCCTGAAATCGCCTTTAATCGCGAAAAATTCCTCAAAAAGGTTGCTCAGACCGTCAAGAAAAATGGCTACTGTGTGATCGTTGCCTCTGAGGGCGCCCACTACAAAGACGGCACTTTAATCGCCGATGCCGGCAACACCGACGCCTTCGGCCACAAACAGCTGGGTGGCGTGGCGCCGACTCTGGCGGAAATGATTAAAAGCGAGCTCGGTTTAAAATACCACTGGGCACTGGCCGACTACCTGCAGCGCTCCGCTCGACACATCGCCTCCTCTACCGACGTCGAGCAGGCCTACGCCGTGGGTAGGGCCGCTGTTGAATACGCTCTCGAGGGCAAGAATGCCGTGATGGTGAGCATAGAGCGCGGCAAGGGCAAGCGCTATAGCTGGTCACTGGGCGAGGCTCCATTGGACAAAATCGCCAATGTTGAAAAAATGATGCCGCGCTCGTTTATCAGTCGCGACGGTTTTGCCATTACCGATGCCGCTCGCACATATCTGTCGCCGCTGATTCAGGGCGAGGATTATCCACCCTATAAAAATGGCGTACCGGTTTATGCGCGCACCAAAAATATTCTGGTGCCGAAAAAGCTAAAAACCGCTTTTAATATTTAAAGGGCCGGCCTATGTTTTTCCAGACCCCTGGCTGAAAAGACTAGCCCATTACGCGCAAGGACATCTGCCGCTCAAGCCCAATGATGCTTTAGAATTCCAGTAGAAAAGTCACCGGGCCATCGTTGCAGAGAGAGACCTGCATATCGGCGCCAAACACGCCGCTGGCAACGGCTGAATATTGTCCTTTGAGCCGACGGATAAAATCCTCATAGCAGCGCTCTGCGGCATCGGGTGCTGCGGCCCTGGAAAACCCCGGCCGCAAACCCTTCTTGGTATCGGCCACCAGGGTAAATTGCGACACCACTAAGAGCCCGCCACCTATATCTTTAAGGCTGCGGTTCATGCGCCCATCCACATCGGCAAAAATTCGGTAGTTAAGCACCTTGTTAATTAATTTTTCACTTTGCTCAAGGCCGTCAGCCGCCTCAATGCCCAGTAAAAGCAAGATGCCCTGCTCTATACGGCCATGACACTGCCCATTGATAACAACGCTGGCAGAGCTAACTCGCTGGATTAAACCACGCACTTGCCACCCACCAAATCAGTCATCGGCACGGTTTTTAACGATTTTCGCCATGAGATCCGTGGCCTTCACCAAGGCATCGACCGTCGCCGGCTCACTTGAGGCGTGACCGGCATCGCGAATAATTTCAAGACTTAACTCCGGCCACTCGGCCTGTAAATCAAAGGCCTGCTTCACCGGACAAACCATGTCATAGCGCCCATGCACGGCAATAGCGGGAATATCCGCCAATTTATCCATATTGTCTAAAATAGACTGACCGGCCATAAAGCATTGATTAATGAAATAGTGGGCTTCAATTCGCGCCATCGCCAGTGCCACATGGGAGCTACCCAAGCGCTCGACGACACGCCGATTCGGATCGAGGGTGGCACAGCGCGCCTCCCACAGCGACCAGGATTTGGCAACACGGATGCGTTCCAATTCATTGTCGCCGGTTAAACGACGGTGGTAGGCAGCGAGGAAATCACCTCTCTCTTCTTCGGGAATGGGTGTAATAAAGTCCTGCCAATGATCGGGGAATATAGCGCTGGCACCATTTTGGTAAAACCAATGAATATCTTCATCCCGACATAAAAAGATACCCCGCAACACCATGCCCTGTACCTTTTCTGGATGGGCTTGGGCGTAAATCAAGCTCAGAGTCGAGCCCCAGGAACCGCCAAACAACTGCCATTGTTGAATCCCCAGAAACTCGCGAAGTAATTCCATATCCGCCACCAGGGCCTGGGTGGTGTTTTTCTCAAGGCTGGCATGGGGAGTGGAGCGGCCACTGCCGCGCTGCTCAAAGAGCACAATGCGGTACACCTCAGGGTCGAAAAAACAGCGGTCTTGCGGCGTACAGCCCGCTCCCGGCCCACCGTGAACAAACACAATGGGCAGGCCATCTGGATTGCCACACTCCTCAACATAGAGAGAATGACCGTCACCAACATCGAGCTGCTCTGCTCTATGGGGCTTGATCGCTGGATACAAGGAACGCATTTTCCTAACTCCCCTTTTCTGCATACACTTTATTAAATAGCAGGCCTTCAAAAAACTGCTGAAATATGTCGCATTCACGCTGGGGCACGCCATGTCTAACAAGATTCAGGTGCTGTAATTGGCCGAGCCCCGCGCCCTCGGTGAACAGTAGCACGACAAGGAATGAACTGCCCCCTACAGCTACCAGCAAGGGCATGAAGAAAAGGGGGTCTTGTTTCGCCCCAGGTGTTGACTACACACATGCCGGTGCAGGCATCATTGATGCTCAAACAAGGGACTATCTTCGCCACCAGGGGTGGGGAAACCGCAGCTTAAAAAAACCAGCGCATAAAACAAAACCCCCAGTAACAACCTTGTTATTTCAGGCTGGTACTGGGGGTTTTGAATGTTTCGTCAAACAGGAGCTAGCGGCTTATCTCTATCGACCCGCTCTTTTACGCTCGTTTTCAGTCAGTAACTTTTTACGGATGCGAATATGCTGAGGGGTAACTTCAACCAGCTCATCATCTTCGATAAACTCTAGCGCCTGCTCAAGGGTGTAAATAATTGGCGGCACCAGGGTCAGCGCTTCGTCGGTACCCGAAGCACGTACGTTGGTCAGCTGCTTACCCTTGGTGGGGTTCACGGCGAGATCATTACTCCGTGAGTGAATACCAATAACCTGACCTTCGTAGACATCTTCAGCGTGGCTGAGGAACATGCGGCCACGCTCCTGCAGGTTAAACAAGGAGTAACCGAGAGTCTTACCTTTCACCATCGACACCAGCACACCATTTTGACGGGACTGTACTTCACCCTGCTTCACTTCACCGTAATGATCGAAAACACTGGTCATAATGCCCGAGCCAGAGGTCATGGTCAGGAAGCTACCGCGGAAACCAATCAGTCCACGCGATGGAATCAGGAATTCGAGCTTAACTCGGCCTTTACCGTCGGGCTCCATATTGGTCAGTTCACCTTTACGCAGGCCCAGCTCTTCCATCACCGCACCCTGGTGCTGATCTTCAACATCAATCACCACTTGCTCGTAGGGCTCCTGAGTCACGCCATCGACTTCGCGCTGAATTACTTCGGGACGGGACACACCCATCTCAAAACCTTCACGGCGCATGGTTTCAATCAATACCGAGAGGTGCAATTCACCACGACCGGAAACGCGGAATTTGTCGGGGCTACCGCCATCTTCAACACGCAGTGCCACGTTGTGAATCAGCTCTTGCTGCAGGCGATCTTTAATATTACGCGAGGTCACGTACTTACCATCGAGACCGGCGAAGGGGGAGTTATTGACCAGAAAGACCATGCTCACCGTCGGCTCGTCAACCGAGAGCGGTGGACGGGCTTCGACACATTCGGGATCACACAGGGTATCGGAAATGCCCAAACCGTCGATGCCATTAATAGTAACGATGTCACCCGCTTGCGCCAGATCCGTATCAACGCGATCGAGGCCGAGATAACCTTTAACGTTGAGCACCTTACCTTTGCGCTCATCGCCCATATTATTGACGATAGTCACCTGTTGACCCGGGCTCAAAGTGCCGCGAGAAATACGGCCAATACCGATAACGCCGATGTAGCTATCGTAGTCGAGAGCCGAAATCTGCATCTGGAAGGCACCGTCACGATCTGCATCGGGGACGGGGACTTTATCGACAATCATTTCAAACAGCGGCTGCATGTCTTCCGCCAGATCGTTGTGATCAAGCCCTGCAACACCGTTTAAAGCCGAAGCATAAATAACGGGGAAATCGAGCTGCTCGTCAGTGGCTCCGAGACGATCAAACAATTCAAAGACCTGATCCATCACCCAGTCGGGACGCGCACCGGGGCGATCAACCTTGTTAATCACCACAATGGGATTGAGACCCTGCTCGAAGGCTTTCGAGGTCACAAAGCGCGTCTGTGGCATGGGGCCATCGACCGCATCAACCAGCAACAGAACCGAGTCGACCATCGACAATACGCGCTCCACCTCACCACCGAAGTCGGCGTGACCGGGGGTATCAACGATGTTGATGTGATAATCCTTCCATTCCACGGCGGTGTTCTTCGCCAGAATGGTAATGCCCCGCTCCCGTTCCTGATCGTTGGAATCCATGATGCGCTCAGCGCCCTGATCTTTGCGATCGAGAGTACCGGACTGCTGCAGGAGTTTATCAACCAGGGTGGTTTTACCGTGGTCAACGTGGGCTATGATCGCAATATTGCGCAGTTTTTCGACATCAGACATGGGATAGGTTTTCGCGGGGAAAAAGTGGGGCGCATTATAGTGAAAAGTGCGCGAGAAGTCATGGCACGCCCCACAAATAAAAACCCCGCTAAAACTTAGCGCAAAAGCGGCTTAAGTCGTCCCGGGGCGATAGACCGCCAAATTCTCATAACCCTGCTCTTTCAAGAGCTCCGCGTGTAACTGGCTCATCACCCCTTTGTCGCAATAGAGTAAATATTGCTGGCTGGGATCGAGCTTTTTGAAGCTGTTTTGCAGGGCGTAGAAGGGTGCCAGCTGTATTTCTGTGGCACCGCCGTCCAGGGGCTTGCGCTCGACCTCATCGGGGTGGCGAATATCGAGAATAATCGCCCCCGGCTGCGGGGCAGAAAATACCTCCACATTGGGCAGGTCGACCCAGTCGTCCATCATCTGATCGATATTTTCTTCGCGACGCCCGGCAATTGCCGCGTCGAGCACGGCAAAATCAAATTTCGACTCTTCGTGTTCTATCCGTTCTGGCTTGGCCCGCGTTGTCGGCTTGACCGAAATGACGCCACAATACTCCGGCATATTGGCGGCAAAGGCCTCCGTGCCAATCGCCCGTGCAATATCGATAATGGCATTTTTATCCATGGTGATAAGCGGGCGCAGGGTCAGCGTTTCGGTGACACTATCGATTACCGATAGGTTGGTCAGGGTTTGGCTGGAGACCTGAGCCACCGCCTCGCCCGTCACCAGGGCTTCGACTTTCCAGTTTTTCGCCACTTCTGTCGCCGCGCGCAGCATCATGCGCTTGAGCACCACACCCATTTGCGAGTTGTCGACCTTGGTGAGAATTTCCGCCACCACGTCTTCGAAGGGCACGGTAATAAATTTCACCCGGTGAGACGCGCCGTACTTATCCCACAGATACCAGGCAACTTCTTTAACACCCAGCTCGTGGGCGCGACCACCAAGGTTGAAAAAACAGTAGTGGGTGCGCAAACCGCGCTTGATGGTCATGTAACTAGCCACGGTCGAATCGAAGCCACCGGAAATCAACGACAACACGGCATCCTGTGTACCGAGAGGAAAGCCACCCAAACCCTGGATTGTGGTTTCCAGCACGGAGAGCACCTGGCCGCGAATATCGAGACGTATTTCAACATCGGCACCCTTGAGCTGCACCTTGCGCGCCTCGGAGCGCTGAAACAGGCGGCCACCCACTTCGCGCTCAAAATCCGTGGAGCTAAAATCGTGCTTGCCGGTGCGCTTCACCCGCAGGCAAAAGCTCATGTCTTTAAGGCCCTCGCCGTACAAGGGCCAGAGTAATTCCGCCATTTCATCAAAATCACCCAGCGGGTGGGTGCTGACATGGGAGAAATTGGCCACCCCCGGCGTATTGCCCAATACGCGGGCAACAAACGCATAGCGCTCGGCATCCACCCCCTCGGCCACCAGCTCAATCTTGTCCCACTGGCTCAATACTTTGACATCGGGGTACCGGCCCTTGACCAGACGACGCAGGTTCTCGCGCAATTGCTTAATAAAGCGTTTGCGCACGGGCGGGCTTTTAATAATGATTTCGGGAAATAACTTGACGACAAAATGCATGGGCGGGCAACACGACAGGTAATTCAAAGTGGCGCACATTATAGAGTAGTCGCCACGCGGCAGATACTCGGCAGAACACGAAGCCAGGTAGAGCCCCATAAAAACTGGTGGGTAAATTGCACCTTTTAAGAGTGAAAACCTACGCCTTTACTTCACAGGCAGGCGCTCCCCTTTGGTGCCTGTAGGTTATACTGCCCACCACATTGGAGGGCTAGCGCGCTACTTCCGACCCAAAAGCCCCCATACCGCAGCCGGCACAGCTTTTGCGCTATTGCTAGTGTATAGTTTCGTCCGTAATACAAAGGTCTGAAAAACGATGGCGGCGTTGCCATTACTTTGTTACACCTTCAATCGCCCTCTGGCGAGCGAATGAAAACCCACACTGAATCTCGATCAGGAGGACAACAATGTCTGAAAAAACGTTAAATCTCATCAAAGAAAGTGAAGCTGGCTGGGTTGACCTGCGCTTCACCGATACTCAGGGCAAAGAGCAGCACGTTACCATCCCCTCAACCGAGGTCGATGAGAACTTCTTTGAAGAAGGCAAAATGTTCGACGGCTCATCTATCGCCGGCTGGAAAGGCATCAACGACTCGGACATGATTTTAATGCCCGACGACAGTACGTCGGTGCTCGACCCTTTCACCGATGAAGAAACCATCATTCTGCGCTGCGGTATTCTCGAACCAGCCACTTTGCAAGGCTACACTCGC
>MAAU01000043.1 GCA_002162825.1 Gammaproteobacteria bacterium 54_18_T64 | reverse complement strand
ACTTATGGCTGAGCACTCAATAGGTGGTGATCATTCTTTTTATATTGATTCTGCGCAGCGCCAAATTATTATTGTCGAGGCCGATGATGCTGCCGGTCACTTAATGTCAGATACGGACAAACGCTTGTCCATCTGGCGCTATCGCCGTGGCGAGTCAGTGAGCTACCACCTGGCTGGCGTCAAGCCTTTCTAACTTCCCAGTCTCAGTCGACACTGCCAAACTGTGCCGACGCCAGGGTGGCGTAAAGCTCGCTGTCCTGAAGAAGCTGTTGGTGGGTGCCACAGGCGACCTGCTTACCGTGGTCCATCACCACAATATGGTCGGCGTGGAGAATGGTCGACAGGCGGTGGGCAATAATCAACGTGGTGCGATTTTCCATGAGTTTTTCCAGGGCCAATTGCACCTGTTGCTCGCTGCGGGTGTCTAGCGCGCTGGTGGCCTCGTCGAGCAGTAGCAGGCGGGGGTTTTTGAGAATGGCGCGGGCGATGGCGATGCGTTGCTTTTGTCCACCCGACAGGCGCACGCCCTGTTCGCCGAGAAAACTGGCATAGCCCTCGGGTAGCTGTTCGATAAAGTCGTGGGCATAGGCGGCCTTTGCGGCGGCCTGCACTTCTTCGTCGCTGGCATCGGGTTTGCCGTAGCGAATATTGTGGCTTACATCGGCGCTGAACAGGGCGGGGTGCTGAGAGACCACACCCAATTGCTGGCGCAGGTCGGCCGGTGACAGTTCGCGAATATCGCTAGTGCCGAGCAGTACGGTGCCGGATTGCGGGTCGTAAAAACGCTGCATCAATTCAAACACGGTGGATTTTCCCGCCCCCGAGGGGCCAACCAGTGCCACCACCTTGCCCTCGGGAATGTGGATGGAGAAATCCTCCAGGGCCCTTTGTCCGGGCCGCGAGGGATAGCTGAAATTGACCCCCTCAAAGCTGACCTCGGCGGCGAGTTCACCGGCGTTGATTGCGACTGCGTCGGGGGGCAAGATGGTCGCTTCGGCGGTCATTAAATCGACCAGCCTGTCGGTGGCACCCACGGCCCGTTGCAGGTCGCCGTAGACCTCGGATAGGGTCGCCACGCCCATTGCCACCAGCATGGCGTAAAACACAAAGGCACCGAGATCGCCGGCGCTCATGGTGCCGTTTAAGACATCGTTGCCGCCGACCCAAAGCATGCCGCTCAGCGCGCCAAATACCAGCACGATGACCGTCGCCATCAACACCGCGCGCTGTTTGACGCGGCGGCGGGCGATGGCAAAAGCGCTCTCGACCTCTTTATTAAAGGCACCGCGCTCATAATCCTCGCGGGTGTAGCTTTGTACGGTTTTCAACTGGGTGATGATTTCACCGGCATAGGTGCCAACATTGGCGATGGAGTCCTGGCTCTGCCGGGACAGGGCGCGCACCCGCCGGCCGAAGATCAAAATAGGCAGCAGCACCAGGGGGATGCAGCCGAGAATCACCAGGGTTAGTTTGAGGTTGGTGATGATTAAAATGATGAGGGCGCCGGTGGTCGAAATGGAGCTGCGCAGGGCCAGGGAAAAGGAGCTGCCGACGATGCTCTGCAACAGGGTGGTGTCGGCGGTGAGGCGGGACATAATTTCACCGCTGCGATTGTTGTCAAAATAGCCGGGGCTGAGGGAGATGATATTGTCGAATACCGCACTGCGCATATCGGCGCTGACTCGCTCGCCGAGCCACGAGACCAAATAGAAACGCACAAAGGTACCGGCGGCCATTAATACCGATAAAACCAGTAGCAGGTAAATGCCCTGCTGCAGCTGGGTTACGGAGCCGGCGACAAAACCGTCGTCGATCACCATGCGCACACCCTGGCCGATGGTGAGGGTAATACCGGCGGTAAATAGCAGGGCGATAATGGCGCAGACCCAACGCCAGCGGTAGGGTGCAATCAGGCGTAGCAGCTGGCCGATGGATGATAATTTGGTGGCGCTAGGACGTGTGGGACGGGTAGACATGGCGTTGTGGTTTATCCGGTAACAGGCCAAAGCAGGCCCAATCGAAAACAAGAGAGGCTGGAGTTTACGGCAATGACTGCTAAAGGGGCAGGCTTGTTGGGCTGGCGTCGCGGTAGTCTGAAGCTACATCTCGCTGGCTGCGGTGGCAAGGTGTTCGCTGTGTAGCTGAGCGTATGGCTTTAGCTCCGGTGGCTGTTGCGCGGATCGGCTACCGCTAAGCTAGTGCAGGTTGATGTTAGGGTTTGACCTTGTCCATGTGGCGAAACAAGCGAGAGGGGTTGAGCCCAAAGGCCTGTTGAAAACAACGGTTGAAATGGGCTGAATCGCTAAAGCCCGCCGCCATGGCGGCCTGGGTAATATTGTTTTCATTGTGCAGGGCTTCCATGGCGCTGATGATGCGGCGCCAGAGTCGATAGCGCCGGAAGGGGGTGTCCGATTGCTCACGGAAAAGATGCCGAAAGCGCTTGAGTAGATTGTAAATGACGGCTTTTGTCGGTTTCACCTCGGCAATCATTTGTAGGTAGTCGACCCACTTTGCCGCACTAATGGGCGTGATTGCTCGCGCTGGACAGGCGTTGTTTTGTGGCAAATGGTGGTAGGCGCTCGAGTTTCGCTCAATTAACAAGCTGGCAACGATCCCTCCGTTGGCCGCCAATTCGTGTTTCTGGCCAGCGCCAATCATGGCACAGCGGTGGCTGCTGGATTGTCCATCTTCAGTGCTTAGTGTAAGGGGCTGGTAGAGCCCGACATTGATGGCCGTTGTCTGCATGGCGTGCAAGCTCAGAGATTGTAGTGGCCCGATGAACAAGGTCATATCGGGCCAGATATACAGGGTCGATTGGGCTTGGCTTGCTTCTGTAGCCACTTTGTACAATTCCTCCTTGTTTAGCACAGATAAAATATTTCCTCGATGACAATAAAAACTTGTCAATTACTGAAGCGAGGAGGTTTTAGATGCAGGTGATATTAGATCAAGTGGCGCCGGTACTGGCAATTTCATGCGCCGGTGTTTTTTTTATGAGTGCGTTGTTAACGGGCTTTTGGAAGTTTTCGTGCATGATGGCGAGTGGTGAGTGTAAGGCTCCCTACTATGTCGACATCGCCCATCGGGCCTCACTGATGTATGCCTATGGGGCTCTATTGGTCGCCGTTTTTGCCTATTTCAGTATCTTCTCGAGCTTTGTAAATACTCTTGCAACAATGGCATTGATGTTGTTTTTTTCCCTCGCCATCGTTAAGTACATCGTGCTGGGTCGTGCCAATAAGACCAATAATCAATTTCGAGACTCAGAAAACCCCAGGGCAGACAGAAAGCTACTCGTGATCGTAGGGCTTAGTGAAACGCTAGGCTTTGCCGTCTTATTACTGGGCTTTGCGTTGGGGCTGATAAGGGCAGATTAGGGGTGCAGGTTACGACAATAGGGGGGCTTTAAGTGACATTGGTTTGTGGTCTTGAGGGGCTAAAATGCCGAGCCGGGTTGTCTCAGAAAGGCGAGTTCTTCACTGCTCGACGCCCGACCGAGTATTTTATTGCGATGGGGGAAACGACCGAAACGCTCGATGATGTCGTGGTGGCGCTGGGCGGATGAGATGTGGCTCTCCAGGTCGGCTTGGCCAAAGAGTAGCAGTGCCTCTTTTTGTATCTCGTGTGACTCACTGTGCATGAAGGGCATGTAGAGAAAGCCGCGTTGTTTTGCCGGCAGGCATCGGTCGCTACCTGAGGCGATAGTCTGCTGAGACAACGCCAGGGCTAGGTTATCGTGGGTAAAGGCGGCAGCTTGATCGCGGTAGATATGGCGAGAGAATTGATCGAGAATAATGATTTCTGCCAGTCTCCCAAGAGGGCGACGACGCCATACCGCGAGTTCACAATGCGTGGCAGATTGGTGAAGATCAGCAAATTTTTCGCGGATCAAAGCGTCAAAATCTGCGCTTTTTTTCCACCATTGGCCGGGGGTAATTTGTTCAAACCAGAACTCGATGACGGGCATATAGGGCATGGTGGATCTCATTGTTATAGCGGCTCCAGGTATTGTAAATCATGCTGTTGATAAGGCCGGCTTATAAATCGGGCGTGTAAACCAGCACTTGATTATATAAAAATAAATTAATATATTTCGCTTTCGCCAGTTGGCGCCAACTATTTTGCCAGTCTCAGACTGCCAAATTGAATCTCTTTTACACGTCAGCTTGTACCGACAAAGCACCAAAATTTATACAGGGATTTGTATCGTTTTCGTGTGTCAGGTCTTGAGCGTGGCTGGTGTGCGTAGTTGGTGACAACTTGAGAGATAACAAATTTACAGGGGTGGTTTTTAGATGAAGAGCTGGATAGTAACGCCGTTAGTTGTGGTTTTGATCGCTGTAGGATCCTACTTTTTTTACATTTCGACCCTGCCCCCCGTCCTGGATGAAGGCTTTCTCTACGGCAATGGTCACGTTGAAGGTACCGAGGTCAATATCAGTGCCGAGGTATCGGGCCGTGTTCTGGTCTCCAATTTACTGGAGGGCTCAACGGTGGCAAAGGACTCCCTGCTGGTTGAGCTCGATACCAGTGAGCAGACGGCGATACTGGCCGTGGTCAGCGCCCAGCGCACCGCTCGGGAGTACGAACAGAAGCATATTATTGAACAATTGCAGACCTGGCAGGACAACCTGGCCACCGCCGAGCGGGACCTGGTGCGTTATACGGCGCTGCGCAAACGCGGCATTGTTACGGTGCAGAAGCTGGATCAAATCACCCTGGTGCGAACCGAGGCCCTGGGTCGGGTGCGCGCCCTGAAAGCTCAGCTGGAGCAGGCCAAGGCCAACACCATGGTGGCGGCCAAGAGTGTCGAATTGCAGCAAATTGAGGTCGATAAATCGAAAATCTATACCCCCATGGATGCGACCATTCTGGCCAAGTCCATCGAACTGGGTGAGCTGGCAACGTCCGAACGCTTGATAGCCGTGCTGGTCGATATGCAGGACCTGGAGCTCAAGGCCTACTTGCCCGAGGCGGTGATCGGCAAAATCAAACTCAATGCCCCAGCCAAGGTGCGGGTTAGCGCCTTTTCCGATCGCTATTTCGATGCGCGCGTGAAGCGCGTCGACCAGCGCGCGCAATTCACACCGCGCGATATCAACATGCCGGAGGAGCGTGTACGCATGGTCTTCGGCGTGGTATTGGCCCTCGATAACGTAGAGGGTTTCCTTAAGCCGGGCATGCCCGCCGACGCCTGGGTTCGCTGGGATGACAATAAGGATTGGCCGCAAACCCTCGTTGTACCTCATTAAGGTGTGCCCCACTCAATCGATTGCGCCCGAGCACGGGCAGCAGGGTAAAACCCCATGAGTAGCTTAAGTAGTAAGGCTAGCACCAGCATTATTGAGCGCGCCGTAAATGGCGGAGCGGATCTCGCCAGCGATCGCAAAGCGATTATCCAGACGCACAATATCGGCCGCGCGTTTAATAATAAACTGGTGCTGAAAGACGTTAATCTGACCATTTACGAGGCCGAGATCTTCGGTCTGCTGGGGCCGGACGGCGCGGGAAAGACCACCCTGATGCAGCTGATGGCGGCCATCCTCGACCCCAGTGAGGGCCATTGCACGGTGATGGGTCACGATACGGTGAAAGACGATTACTGGATCAACTCCCACATCGGCTACATGTTTCAGGGCTTTACCCTCTACGACAAATTAAGTATTGCCGAGAACATGGAGTTTTCGGCAGACATTCGCGGGCTGCCCAAGGAGCTCTATCTCGAGCGCCAGGAGCGCCTGCTGAAAATGGCCGGCCTGTACCGCTTTCTCGATCGTGCCGCAGGCAATTTATCCGGTGGTATGCGCAAGAAGCTATCGCTTTGTACCAATCTGATGCACGAACCCCGCCTCTTATTGCTCGACGAGCTCAGCCTGGGTGTCGACCCGGCTTCGCGGCATGAATTGTGGGCCATGCTTAAGGAATTTCGCGATGACGGCGTGACAGTGGTAATGAGCACACCCTATATGGACGAGGCCGAACACTGCGACCGCATTGCCTTTTTACATGAGGGGCAGATCATCGGTGTCGACAAGGTTGAACACCTTCACACTCGCTGTGAGGGCCACGTCTATGAACTGCACACCAAGGACCGAGGCGGTGCCCATAACCGCCTGGTTGAACACCCCGATGTACTGAGCATTCGCCATCTGGCGGAGAGCGTGCATTTCCAACTGCACACCGCCAACCATATTGAAGAGAACCTGGCGGCCGATTTAACCAAAGATGGCGCGCGTATTGAGCCGGTAGAACCGACCCTGGATGATGCCTACACCATGCTCAGTGGCGGCGAAAAGAGCAGCGCCTATGCCGAGTCACCACCGAAGATTCACTTGCCGGAGCGTTTGCCCGAGGGCGGCCTGATTCGTACCAAGGATATGCGCGTCGAGTTTGGTGATTTTGTCGCCAACAACGATGTCACCCTGGAAATTAAGGCCGGTGAGGTGTTCGGCTTTCTCGGTGCCAATGGTGCCGGCAAAACCACCTTTATTCGCGCCCTATGTGGGCTGCAAAAATTGACCAGTGGCGATGCCTGGATTGGCGGTGTCAGCATTATCGACGACCCCAAGCGCCTGCGCGACCACATTGGCTATATGTCCCAGCGTTTCTCTCTCTACCCGGATCTCACCGTGGCGGAGAACCTGTCGTTCTTTGCCGGTGTTTATGGCCTGAAAAAGGGCGATAAGCAGAAGGCGATGGACTGGGCGGTCAGTGTCACCGACCTCAGTGGTGTGATGAATGATCTGGTGGCCGATATGTCGGGTGCCCTGAGTCAGCGTTTGGCTCTTGCCTGCGCGATTATGCACGAGCCCGCCGTGGTGTTTCTCGATGAGCCCACCTCGGGGGTGAGTCCGGCGGCGCGCTATAAGTTCTGGCAGTTGATTCAAACCCTGGCCGAAAGTGGTACCACGATCTTTGTTACCACCCACTATATGGAAGAGGCCAATTACTGCCATCGCCTGGGCTTGATGCACCAGGGGCGTTTAATTGGCATCGGCCCGGCCGATGAGCTGATCGCCGCACTACCGGCCGATGTTGAGGCGGACACCATCGAAGATATGTTCCTGGCCTATATTAAAATTGAAGACGCGCGCCTGGAGCAAGAGCGCCAGCAACAGGAAGCGGCCAAAGCGGAGCCATCAAAATGAAACTGCATCGCCTATTCGCTGTTATGCGCAAAGAAACCCGCGAAATTGTCCGCGATCACGTCACCCTGTCGACGGCGTTTTTATTTCCGATCGTGATGCTATTTATGTTCGGCTACGCCATTTCCCTGGAGGTTGAAAATGTCAGTTTCGGGGTACTCGACCAGGATCAAACGCCATCCAGTGCCCACTTAATCGACGAGTTTAAGGAAAGCGCCTATTTTAAGCTGGTGAGAAATTACGACTCCGAAGTGCAAATTCACAAGTCGATGGAAGTCAATGAAGTGAAGCTGGTGCTGGTGATTCCCCCCGGTTTTAATTCGCTGGTGAGCCGGCAGGAAAACCCCGAGGTGCAATTGCTGATTGATGGCACCTACTCGGCGACGGCCCTGGTGGCCTTGAATTACGGCATGACCATTGTGTCGAAATTTAAGCAGGTGGAAGATAATTCGCTGATCGATGTGCAAACCCGCATTTGGTATAACCCCAGTTTGCGCAGCATGATTTATGTGGTCTCCGGGCTCTACGCGGTGATTATCGCCGCCTTTCCACCGCTGTTGACCACACTGGCCATCGTGCGCGAGAAAGAGAGCGGCTCCATCCAGCAAATTTACGCTTCACCCCTCACCGTACCGGAATTTTTGCTCGGTAAGTTAATCCCCTACGGCGTCATTTCCTCCCTGCAATTGGTGTCTATTGTCGCCCTCGGTTTCTATTGGTTTGGGGTGCCCTTCAATGGCAGTCTCGGTTACCTGGCCATAGCCGGTTTAATTTATGTTTTCTGTAATGTCGGCATTGGCCTGCTGATATCGACCATTACCAATAGTCAGCTATTGGCGGTGTTGTTGGCATTGGTGGTGACGATGATGCCGTCGATATTGTTCTCGGGCTTTGTCTTCCCCATCTACGCCATGGCGGAACCGGTACAGGCCTATACGCATATTTTCCCCGGTCGCTATTTTGTCGATGTGTCGCGGGGCATTATTCTTAAGGGCGCGGGCCCATCGGAAATGATCAGGCCATTGAGCTTTTTACTGGTCTATACCCTGACGGTGTTTTTCGCCGCCGTGGCCATCTTTAAGAAAAAGGTTGCTTAGGGCCCACTAAGGGCCTGTACGTTTATTGATTATCGGCCCCGGGGGCCGAGTAGGAGGACCGTTATGTGGACTCGTCTAAAAAGTTTAATGCTCAAGGATGTTATCCAGTTTTCTCGAGACAAGACCATCCTCGGCGTAGTGTTCTGGCTCTATACCATGGAGGTGTTGATTTGCGGTTATGCCATGACCTTTGAGGTCAAGGATCTGCCCATCGCCGTGATCGATCACGACCGCAGCGTGATTAGCCGCAAGCTGATCGATAAATTTACCCTTTCAGAGGCCTTTGAGGTTGCCGGTTATCCCGACAATCAGGAACAGGCCGAGAGCTGGATGCGCAGCGGCAAGGTCAAATACGTGATGGTCGTCCCCAATAACTTTGCGGAAGATTTGCGTCGCGGTGAGTCGCCGGGTTTACAGATACTTCTAGACGGCACCAACTCCAATGCGGCCTCCCTGGCCAAGGACTACACGGCGGCCATTGTGCGCAATTTTGAACTGGAGTTTGCCGACAACCCCGCCGTGCTGGCCAGCACCGTGCGCCCGGTGGTGCAAATTTGGTACAACCGCGCGCAAACTCTGGAGTCCTTTGTGGTGCTATCGATGATTGTTGCCGCCATTATGATGGTCGGTACGATTCACTCGGCGGCATCGATTACCCGGGAAAAAGAAGTGGGCACGGTTGACCAGTTAATGGTGACGCCGACCCAGGTGTGGGAGATTTTCCTCGCCAAAACCATTCCCACACTGGCCGTTGGTATTCTCGCCTTCTTCCCCAGTCTGTTTATTATTTGGTGGTTTGGGGTGCCCATCAAGGGCAGTATGCTGCTGTTTGTTTTCTTGATGGCTATTTTTCTGGTCAGTGCCATTGCCATTGGCGTATTGATTGCGTCGATTACCAAAACCCTGCAGCAGACCCTGTTGCTGTGTTTTTTCGGCCTCTTCCCCATACTGTTTTTGTCCGGCACCATGACCCCCACGGAGTCGATGCCCGCTTTTTTACAGCCCATTACCTATCTCAGCCCGGTGAAATACTTTATGGATATTTGCATGGGCGTGTTTTTAAAAGGCGTTGGCATGGCCGAGCTGTGGCCCGCGGCCTTGAATATGGCCATCATTGGCGCTGTGCTCTATATCATTGCCGCGTGGCGCTTTAAGCAGAATTTGTCATCGTAGGCTTCGATGCAACAAGGGGCTGCGCCCCTTTTTATTGTTCGAGCCACCCGCTGATGGAGTCGACCATTTTGTCGGCCTGTATTTCCCAGTTATAAGACTCGACGAGTCTGTCATCCGGGGTCATCAGGTAGAGTACCGAGCTGTGGCTCATGGAGTAATCTTCTTCCGTGGCCTCACCCTTTTCAGTGGCGATTTTGGCACGGCCCGCCTTCCAGGCCTTTAGCACTTTGGCGATTTCCTCACTTGAACCGGTCAGGTAAATAATGCGTGGGTCGAAGGCCTTGGCGTATTCATGCAGGCGTGCCGGAGTGTCGCGCTCGGGATCGACGGTGATAAACAGGGGGTAGAGCTTGGCGTTGAGCGGCCCCAGCTGGTTGAGTGCCTGGGTCATACGACTGAGTGTCGTGGGGCAGACATCGGGGCAGTTGGTGAAGCCAAAGAAAATCAGTTTATAGCGGTCGGCATAACTTTCATTATCGACAGGTTCGTTAAATTGATTGATTAATGAAAACACCCCGCCAATTTGCGCCTTCGTGCCGGGTGGTACTGTGCCCTCGCTGCGCCCCAGCTGAGTTAAATAGTCGACAAGGGCAATGCCGCCGATAATGGCTACCGACAGTACGACGGTGAGGAGTCCTCGTTTAAGGGTTTGGCTTTTCATAGGGTGTTGTCTTGTTTCTTCAGGTGGGGTTTATATTGTTCTTGTCAGATAACATATTAGGCTTTGATAATACGCTGATGTACCAGAATCGACAAAATAAATTCCGCTGGTTGTTGTTTGTACTTTTGTTAGTACTGACGCTGGGTGGAGGCTACCGGCATTACCGCCAGGAGGTGTTTGAGGTCTTCGCGGCGGGCACCGAGTGGGTGTTGGTGACCTGTGGTTTCCAGCCGGCAGAAGAGGCCGAGCGCAGCGAAAGCCTACAAAGTGACCAGCTGCGCAGGTTGTTCTATGCCGCGCGTATGTTTAACAGCCCTCCACCGGCAGAGCTCTCTGCAGAGGATGCTCGAGCCGATAAAAAGTATCCCGGTGTTGGCTTCGGTTTACTACATACCTTCAACACCAAAGCTGTGCCCATGGTCATTGGTGGCTGGCTGTACAGTATTCCCTGCACTTACTTTGCCGATGCGCGAGACTGCCAGAGCAGCGGCGGCGCAGTGGCCCGCCTCAAGGTCAGTGCCGCTGGCTTGAGCGCCATGACCGAGGACAATATCGAAACATTTTTGGCCGCCGGCTCAGTCGATATCGCCGTCATTACTATTGCAGGCCTGGAGGGTCGGGCGCAGCAATGGTGGCGGCAAGCCCCGCTGCCATCGGGCTATAGCGTTTATGAGCCCAGCGATTTTAGCGGTGGTAGCGGCGCATTACTTTGCACACAGCCACAGGCGAAGAGCGCTGTAATGGCCCACTGCCTGCTGCGCTTTATGCACGGCGGGGATGTTTATGTGGAGCTGAAGTTCGCCTCACAACGACGCGATAACTGGGCCCGTATTCAGCAACAGGCCCGAGCCTTGATCAGGGGTTTTCAGGTCAAGCGTTAGTGATATTAAGTCTTAAATAATGGGGCACAGGGTGTTACATTGGCAACGCAAAACCGAACATCAATAATTTTACATGGATGCATTGACCCCTCAGTACTGGAGAATAAGAATGATTAGTTACGTCACCATTGGTACCAATGATCTTGAAAAATCCGCGGTGTTTTACGATGCCGTACTCGCACCCCTCGGCGGCAAGCGGGGCCCCGAAACAGAGCGCTATAAATCCTGGCTTGGCCCCACCCGCGGCCCGATGTTAATGGTCATGAAGCCCTTTGACGAAAAACCCGCAACTATTGGTAACGGCGTAATGATTGCCCTCGGTGCCGAATCACCCGAAGTGGTTGATGCAGTTTACAAGGCGGCCATCGCTGCCGGTGGCACCTGTGAAGGTGAGCCCGGTGAGAGACGTCCAGGCCTTTATGTCGGCTACTTCCGCGATCTGGATGGCAATAAGCTGGATGCCATTTGCATGTGATGCATAGGGCGGCAACTTCGTCAGGGTTTTACTGAGACGAAGTTGTCCCCCGCACAGATCAATCATCTTGGCTGCGACCATTTAAGTGCTGGCAGCTCATGCCTATGTTGTTGTATCGACTTGGAGAGTGGAATATGTCTTTTAATTTGGAGGCCCTGGTGGCAGCCTGTAAAGGCGCGCTCGCCGATGATAGGCCCCAGGAAAAAATCACCGACATTATTCGTCAAATTGTGGCCGATTCAGAGTCTGTTGAGGCTGTATTGGGGAAGGATGAGAGGGCGGGTATTGAAAGGCTCTATGTCTCAGCGGAGCTGACCATTATTAATGTTGTCTGGGCGCCAAAAATGACACTGCCGGCTCACAACCATAATGTTTGGGCAGTCATTGGGGTGTATGCGGGAAGAGAGGACAATATATTCTGGCGCAAGGAGGGCGATGACCTTGAGGGTCGAGTTGAAGCGGCGGGTGCGAAATCCATAGCTGCTGGCGAGGCGGTTTCACTGGGCAAGAAATTAATACATTCGGTCACTAATCCCACCGCTAGTTATACCCGTGCCATCCATGTCTATGGTGGTAACTTCTTCGAAATAGAACGTAGCGAATGGGACCCCCTGTCTTTAACTGAAGGTCCCCATAATATTGAAAGAACACTCGCGCTTTTTAAGGCTGAAAATTCCATTATTCGCCAAATTTAATTTTCAGAGACATTAATGCTAAAAACTCAGGTCGAATAGCTTGGCAATTTAATTGCTACTGTCGCAGTTCAAGCTTGATACTAGGAATCAAACCATTTTAGCTCGCCCTCTACTTTGCCCAGACTGAATCAGAGGCTCCCAAAAAACTTTGGCCTTGATCTGTGGTATCGAGGTAGATCCTTTGAATACCGTCTTTAAGCCTAGCGTATATTCCCCATCACTTTCGTCAGTAGCTGCAGGCTGTTTATTTTATCTTCCTCGGATATATGCTGAAAGCTGGCGCAGTGAAATTTTCGTACCTGTGGCTCTACTTCTTTACAAACCTTTCTGCCATAGGCCGTTATACAAATTTGCCGTGAGCGTAAATCATCAGGGTTGACCATGCGTTCAGTATAACCAGACTCCTCCATGCGTTTGAGGACACCATTAAGGCTTTGACGGCTGACCAATAAATAGTCGACCAGGGCATTGACCGTTATCCCCTTTTGATGTCTCGGTTTGTTAAGCGTGGTGAGAATGGACCACTGTTGGGCGCTCATTTCATACTCCCCGAGCACCTCCGCCGTTCTGCGTAACGAGAGATTCATTGTTTGGTATAAGCGGAAAAATAGCTTTGTATGAATCTCTGCGCCACGCATTTCTGTTGCAAGCATTTTTGATCTCCATATTACAAGTTGCCAGGCAGTCTACTGCCGCGAGCCAAGGTTGGTCGGGGGG
>MAAU01000023.1 GCA_002162825.1 Gammaproteobacteria bacterium 54_18_T64 | reverse complement strand
GCGATAGCCGCCGTTCACGCGATGGTCGCTACATTGAGCGCGTTGGCTTTTTTAACCCTCTCGCTCGCGGGCAGGAAGAGCCGTTGCGCGTCGATCAAGAGCGCGTCGATTACTGGGTCAGCAAGGGTGCTACCCTGTCTGATCGGGTTGCTAGCCTGCTAAAAAAGGCCGCTAAAGCTGCCGCTTGATTGTCTGGTTTGACGACAGGGCCTGGAGAATTAGGCTTGAGTGTCACAGTGGATAAGACGAGTGATTATGCCGTGGTGGCAAGGATTACCGGCCCTCACGGTATTAAGGGCTGGGTAAAAGTACACTCCTACACCCAGCCGGCAGAGAATGTCTTTAGCTATCAGCCATGGCGCGTAAAAGTCGATGGTTGTTGGCGTGAGCTTGAGGCCGATAGTTTTCGGGCTCAGGGCAAGGGCACTATCGCTCATCTGCGCGGTATCGACGATCGCAACGAGGCCGAAGCCTTGAGCGGTACTGAGATTTTTGTGCCGCGTAAACAGTTTGATGCCCTGGAGGGTGGTGAGCACTACTGGTACCAACTCGAGGGTTTAAAAGTTTATAGCCTTGTTGAGAATGTTCGTGTGCTTCTCGGTGAAGTAAGCGGTTTCCTCGAAACTGGCGCTAATGATGTGCTGGTGGTAAAGGGCGTAAGCGATAGCATTGATCGCAAGGAGAGGCTGATTCCCTATGTGGATCAGTTCTTACTGGAGGTTGATATAGCTGCCGGCGAGATCCTTGTCGACTGGGATCCCGAGTTTTAGTTTGTTTGCTTGCTTGAGGCACCTGGTAAGAATAGGTAAGCATGTCGGCCTGGCTGACCGGCTATATGGGAACGCTAGCCTGTGAAAATTGCACTGGTAACACTGTTTCCAGAGATGTTTAAAGCGGTAACGGATTACGGTGTAACGGGAAGAGCGATCAGCAAGGGTTTGGTGGAGGTGGGGTTTTATAATCCCCGTGATTACACCGCCGACCGTCATCACAGTGTTGATGACAGACCCTATGGCGGAGGGCCGGGCATGGTGATGACCCTGGAACCCCTGCGCGAGGCCATAACGGAGGCCAGGGCCTGGATGCAGGGCCCGTGCAAGGTGGTGTATTTATCGCCACAGGGACAATTATTGAAACACCAGGCGGTTGCCGATTTTGCCGGGTGTAGAGAAAATCTGGTGCTGATAGCCGGGCGCTATGAGGGCATTGACGAGCGACTGTTGTCGCTAGAGGTCGACGAAGAGTGGTCGATTGGTGACTATGTACTCAGCGGTGGTGAGCTACCGGCGATGGTGCTGATGGATGCCCTGCTCAGGCAGTTGCCGGGCGTACTGGGCCACCAGGCGTCGGCTGAAGAAGATTCGTTTGTACAGGGCTTACTTGATTGTGAGCACTATACGCGGCCCGAAATTTACGAGGGCATGCAGGTACCCGAGGTATTGCTCTCGGGCAACCATGAAAAAATACGGCGCTGGCGTTTGCAGCGCTCGTTGTTGAGAACGCGGTCGCGACGACCGGAGCTGTTGGCTGCGTTATCGCTGACGGAAGAGCAGGCGGCGCTATTGGCTGCAGCTAAAAAAGAGTAACAGGGCACGGGTGGTTTTGGTCCGACCCTTAGAAACGATGAACAACAATTGCGGGCTTCACAGCAAGTTGTTGGCGACATTAACCCGGCTGTGAAGCCGTAAAAGAGAGTTATCAGGAGCTGGTCATGAGCAAGAACAAAATTATCGCTGAACTTGAAGCGGAGCAAATGGGTAAGGAAATTCCTGCCTTTAGTTCCGGTGATACCCTTGTTGTCCAGGTCAAGGTTCGCGAGGGCGATCGCGAGCGTCTGCAGGCATTCGAAGGCATTGTGATTGCTAAGCGTAATCGCGGTATCAACTCGGCTTTCACTGTGCGCAAGATTTCCAGCGGCATCGGTGTCGAGCGTACCTTCCAGACTTACAGCAAGGCGATCGACAGCATTACGGTAAAACGTCGCGGCGACGTGCGCCAGGCCAAGCTGTACTACTTGCGTGAGTTGTCGGGTAAGGCGGCACGTATCAAGGAAAAACTCGGCTAGGGTGCTACCCTGCTGTGATGAAAAGGCGGCTTCGGTCGCCTTTTTTGTGTCTAGGGTTTACTGCTTGTCGGTGCTGATAGGCTGGCCTGCAGTCAGTTAATGACATTTACAGGAGCAGTGTCGACGCACTACACTCACGCCATGAGTATTGCGACGGATGAGGAGCGCATCGATAAATATATCGACGCGCTGTGGTTGGAAAAGGGTCTGAGTGACAATACGCGGCAGTCCTATCGCCGCGACTTGTCGGCTTTTAGCCGTTGGCTGGCACCATTGGGCTCGACGCTGATGACAGCCGATGAGATATTGTTAGGGCAGTACATGGCCTTTCTCTTAGATCCATCGAGGAGTGCTCGTTCGGCGGCGCGCTCACTGTCTTGCCTGCGGGGTTTTTTTTACTACTGGTTGCGGGAAAAGCAGCTCAGTATTAACCCGACCGCGAATATTCCCAGTCCAAAGCTGGGTAAACCAATACCTAAAAGTTTGAGTGAGGCCGAGGTCGACCAGTTATTACTGGCGCCCAGTATCGACACAGCCATCGGCCTGCGCGATAAAACCATGATCGAGTTGCTCTACGCCACCGGTTTGAGGGTTTCGGAATTGGTGGGCTTGACCATCAGTCAGGTCAATGTCCGTCAGGGCGTTGTGCGGGTCATAGGTAAGGGCGCAAAGGAGAGGTTGGTACCCGTTGGCGAAGAGGCTCTCGATTGGTTGGCGCACTATTTGCGCCACAGCCGCCCCGAATTACTGGGTATGAAGGCCAGCGAGGTGCTGTTTCCCAGTCAGCGTGGCCGGGGCATGACCCGCCAGACTTTTTGGCATCGGCTCAAGCATTGGGCGAATGTGGCGGGTATTGAGCAAGGCCTGTCCCCCCACACCTTGCGCCATGCCTTTGCCACACATTTATTAAACCACGGCGCCGATTTGCGGGTGGTGCAGCTCTTGTTGGGCCACAGCGATTTGTCGACCACGCAAATTTATACCCATATTGCCAAGAGCCGCTTACAGGCCTTGCATGCGGAGCACCACCCCAGGGGCTAATTCCGCCCAGCGGGGGAACAGTTTGTCGGCTCTGCGTTCCAAGTATCGTTACCAGTAATGGAGTTAGATTTAATGCAGCAAATTTTCAAATACAAAGTGCTGGCGGGTCTGCGATGGCTGGCCCTGGTTGGGCTTATGTCGTCTTGTTGGGCACAGCCCCTATGGGCCGTAGAGACAGAAGCGCCCGATGCTGAGCTGAGCGATGAACGTCGCGCGCGGATTATGGCGAGCCTGCGCTCCGCTCGCTCGGATCTTAACTACGGCGACATTCAGGCTAGTCCCATTGCGGACATTTCAATGGTACAGGTCGAAAATGGCCCACTGCTCTATGTCTACAAGGATGGTGAATTCTTTTTTGATGGCGACCTCTACCAGGTTGGCCAGGGTCGCTTTATCAATCTAAAAGAACAGGCCCTAACCAGTGTGCGTCGTGAGCTGCTCGCCAATACCCCGCTGACTGAGATGATTGTTTTCTCAGCGCGAGGCCCGGCCAAAGGTGTTATCAATGTCTTTACCGATGTCGACTGCGGCTATTGTCGAAAGCTACACAAGGAAGTGCCTGAGCTCAATGCCATGGGTATAGAGGTGCGCTACCTGGCCTTTCCGCGCGCGGGTATCGGTTCTCCCTCCTACAAAAAAATTGTTTCGGCCTGGTGTGCCAAAGACCCCGGTCAAGCTCTGACGACGCTGAAAAATGGCGGCGACATTGAGCCGCTAGCCTGTGCCGCTAGCCCGGTGGCAAAGCAGTACCAAATGGGCCAGAAAATGGGGGTCAATGGCACGCCGGCCATCGTGCTGGCAGATGGTTCCCTGATACCGGGCTACCGCCCCGCCGCGGATCTTGCCAGGGTGCTGGGCATTGACGGTCAGTAGGGCGCGCACGCCCGTTGACACTCGGCATGGCCACCATTATGGTGGCCATCTTTTTTCATAATCTGCGTGCGGGGGCTCCTTGAAGTCAGTCAATATTGGGATATGTGGTCTGGGTACCGTCGGTAGCGGTACCTTTAATGTACTAGCTCGCAACGCGGCGCAGATCAATGCGCGCGCCGGCTGTGACATCAATGTGTCCGTGGTGGGTGCCCGTCGTGACAACGCCAGTTGTGATACCAGCGACGTTGTTGTCGAAAGAGATATTTTTGCCCTCTCCAGCCGACCCGACGTCGACATTATTGTCGAGTTGATCGGAGGCACCACCACGGCCAAAGAATTGGTGCTAGAGGCCATCGCCAATGGTAAGCACGTCGTTACAGCCAACAAGGCCTTGATCGCCGAATACGGCAATGAAATTTTTGCCGCCGCCGAGAAGCAGGGCGTTAGTGTTGCCTATGAGGCCGGCGTCGCCGGTGGCATTCCGATTATTAAAGCCCTGCGCGAAGGCCTGTCGGCGAACAAGATCGAGTGGCTGGCGGGCATTATTAATGGCACCGGTAACTTCATTCTCACCGAAATGCGTGACAAGGGCCGTGACTTCGCCGATGTGCTGGCCGAAGCTCAGGACTTAGGTTATGCCGAGGCGGATCCCGCCTTCGATGTTGAGGGCACAGACGCCGCTCACAAGTTAGTGATTCTCGCCTCTATCGCCTTTGGCATGCCCCTGCGTTTTGACGCCGTCTTTACCGAGGGCATTACCGATATCCAGCCCGAAGATGTGGTTTACGCCGAAGAACTGGGCTATCGCATTAAACATTTGGGCATCGCCAAACAGCGTGTAGATGGTGTCGAGCTGCGCGTTCACCCCACTTTAATCCCCGAACGTCAGCTCATCGCCCAGGTCAACGGCGTGATGAATGCGGTGATGGTGAAGGGTGATGCGGTTGGTCCCACCTTGTACTACGGTGCCGGCGCCGGCGCCGAACCGACGGCCTCCGCCGTGGTGGCCGATATTGTCGATGTGGCGCGCAGCATCGGTTCAAACGCCGAAAATCGCGTGCCGGCACTGGGTTTTACCAGCACCAGTATTGTTGACCCGGGTGTACTCGATATTACCGATATTGAAACGGCTTATTACCTGCGCGCCTCGGTGCTCGATCAGCCGGGTGTACTGTCTAGCGTGGCGCAAATTATGAGCCAGCGCGGTATTAGCATAGAGGCTATTATTCAGAAAGAGCCGCCCGCCGGCGCCAGCGATGTGCCGTTGATTATGCTCACCAATACCACCCGCGAGAAAAACCTGCGGGCTGCGGTGGCAGAAATCGAAGCCCTGGCATCGGTCAATGGCTCGGTGGTGAAAATCCGCCTGGAAAGCCTCGATACCTAAACTAGCAGCACCGCCATCTCGAATCAGTCAGCTCAGCGTCAAGAGCTAATATAGAAAGGTTACAACGTGAAATATATCAGCACTCGTGGTCAGGCCCCCGCTCTGTCTTTTGAAGAGGTCGTACTGACCGGACTGGCACCCGATGGCGGTTTGTTCGTGCCGCAAACCCTGCCCCAGTTCAGTCGCGAAGAAATTGCCTCCTGGGCCGGTCTGCCCTACAACGAGCTGGCCCTGAAGGTAATTTCGCCCTTCGTTGCCGGCGCCATTCCGGCGGACGACTTGAAGGGTATTATTGACGCCTCCTACAGTGACTTTCGCCATCGCGCCATTGCACCGTTGGTACAGAGTGGTCACAACGAGTGGATACTCGAACTCTTCCACGGCCCGACCCTGGCCTTTAAGGATTTCGCCCTGCAGTTTCTCGGCCACTTGCTCGACTATATTCTCGATAAGCGCGGGCAAAAGGTCGTCATCATGGGCGCCACTTCGGGCGATACCGGTTCTGCGGCGATAGAGGGCTGTCGACGCTGCAAGAATATCGATATTTTTATTCTCCATCCCCACGGCCGGGTCTCTGACGTACAGCGCCGCCAAATGACCACCGTGTTGAGCGATAACATTCACAATATTGCCGTAGAGGGCAATTTTGACGATTGTCAGAATATGGTCAAGGCCAGTTTTGGCGACCAGTCCTTTCTGCCCGACGGGCGCCAGCTGGTAGCGGTGAACTCCATCAATTGGGCGCGCATCATGGCGCAAATTGTCTACTACTTTTGGGCGGCCCTATCGGTGGGCGGTCCCCACCGCCCGGTATCCTTTGCCGTGCCCACTGGTAACTTTGGCGATATTTTTGCCGGTTATCTGGCTCGGGGCATGGGTTTACCGGTTGAGCAACTGGTCATCGGTACTAACGCCAATGACATTCTGCATCGCTGTATTAGCGCCAATGACCACAGTAAAAAGCCCATCGAGCACAGCCTCTCGCCGAGCATGGATATTATGGCCTCGAGTAATTTCGAACGCTTGTTATTCGATCTCTACGGAAAAGATGGAGCGGCCATCGATGGCCTGATGGCCTCCTTAGGTGCCGGCAGTGTGAGTGAACTCGACCCTGGCGCACTGGCAAAGGCGCGCCAGGTGTTCAGCTCCTATCGCCTCGACGATGTAGAGACCCTGAAGGTGATTAGCGACGAGTACGAGAGCAGTGATTATCTGCTCGACCCCCACTCGGCCATCGGCCTGCAGGCCGGCCGCAAGTGCCGTAGCTCGGCGGCGACACCGATGATCTGTCTCGCCACAGCTCACCCGGCGAAGTTTCCCGATGCGGTGATGAAGGCCGGCTACCCTGAGAGCCCTGCCTTACCCCACCACATGGCTGACCTCTTTGCACGCGAAGAGCGCTACCACGTCGAGGCCAACGATCTGGCCAAGGTACAGGCCTATATGGCGGCGCATATCACCGTTTAAGGCGACCGAGTATGTCGCAGTCAACTGCCGTTCAATTGCCCCTGGTGCGCTATCGCGAGGCCGAGCTGGGTGGTGTCGATTTCGCTGCCGCGATGCCGGCGCTGTTACAACGAATTTATGCCGGGCGGGGTATTTTTAGTCAGGATGAGCTGTCCTTAAAACTGGCGGAATTACCTCGCCCCAATGCCCTGCGCGGCCTCGATGCCGCCCTCGATCTACTCTGCACCGCCCTGCATGACGATCAATCGATATTGATCGTTGGCGATTTCGATGCCGATGGCGCCACCAGTACCACTCTGGCCGTACTCGCTCTGCGCGCCCTAGGTTTCAAGCGGGTCGATTTTCTGGTGCCCAACCGCTTTGACTACGGCTACGGCCTGACACCAGAGATTGTCGCCCTCGCCCAAGAGAGTCAGCCCGATCTCATTCTTACCGTCGATAATGGTATTTCGAGTATCAGTGGTGTGCTCGCCGCCAAAGCCGTGGGCATCAAGGTACTGGTGACAGATCACCACTTACCCGGTGCCGAACTGCCCGCCGCCGATGCCATCGTCAATCCCCATCAACCCGACTGTGCCTTCACGGCTAAAAACCTGGCCGGTGTCGGTGTGGTGTTTTATTTGTTGAGCGCGCTACGTGGCCGTCTGCGCGAGCAGAACTGGTTTGCAGAGGCGGGGATGGCGGAACCATTGATGGCCGACTGGCTCGACCTGGTCGCCCTCGGTACGGTGGCCGATGTGGTGCCCCTGGATAAAACCAATCGGGTACTGGTTAACGAGGGTCTGCGACGTATTCGCGCCGGGCGAGCGCGGCCCGGCATACTCGCTCTGCTTGAGTTGGCGAACAAAGACCGACAGTGGCTGGTGGCCTCCGACCTGGGTTTTACCGTGGGGCCGCGCCTCAATGCCGCGGGCCGTCTCGATGACATGAGCATCGGCATTCGCTGTCTACTCAGTGAGGACCCCGCCGAGGCGCGACAACTCGCCCTGCGCCTCGATGAATTGAACCAGGATCGCCGCTTAATTGAAGCCGACATGCAAAGCGAGGCGCTGGTGCTGCTGGATGACCTCGATTTTGACGCCGACAATATGCCCTGGGGGCTTTGCCTCTACGATCAGGGCTGGCATCAGGGCGTGGTGGGTCTATTGGCCTCGCGCATTAAAGATAAGTTGCACCGCCCCGTCGTTGCCTTTGCCGAAGCGGGGGAGGATGAGCTAAAGGGTTCGGCGCGCTCCATTCCCGGTTTACATATTCGCGATGCCTTCGATGCCGTCGCCAGCCGCCATCCCGCGATACTCGATCGCTTTGGCGGTCATGCCATGGCCGCAGGGCTATCACTGAAAAAGGTCGACTTCCCCGCCTTTGCCGCCGCCTTTGATGAGGAGGTGCGTCGACAGCTGTCCAGCGATGACCTGTCGGCAGAGGTGCTCACCGATGGCGAGCTGGCGGTGGACGATTTTAGTCTCGACCTGGCCCAGCAGCTGCGCGACGGAGGCCCCTGGGGTCAGCATTTTCCCGAGCCCTGTTTCTACGGTGAGTTCGCGGTGGTGCAACACCGTGTGGTGGGTGGCAAGCATCTAAAGTTGGTGCTGGGTTATGGCCCCTCGAGTACACAGGTGGTCGATGCCATTGCCTTCAATACGGTGGAGGAGGGCAGTGTGCCCGCCGTGCCGGAGCGAGTAGAGGCCGTTTATCGCCTCGATATCAACCGCTTTCGGGGGCGGGAATCCCTGCAGTTGATGGTCGAACACTTATACCTTTGAGCTAGAACCCCTATCTCCCTTTGGGGGCTCTAGCTTCTTCTTACACAGCTTATATTTCCAGCACGCCCTGCTCGGTGAGTTGTTGAATAGAGCTTGCTTCGTAGCCCAGGTCGCTAAGTATTTCCCTGCCATCGGCTCCTAGCGCCGAGCCAATGTGGGCCGGGACTTTATCGGAGCCGTCTATCCAGAAGGGACTGTTAACCGCCTGGCCACGGCCGTAGTTGTGGCCTTCAACATCGATAAACATATCGTTTTCCAGGGCCTGTGCATCATCGATGACATCTTCGAAGGTGGCGACCACACTGAAGGTGATCTTGTACTCGCGCAGCCGCTCGCGCCACTCATCACAGTTTCTGGTGATGAAAATATCCCTGAGAATGGCGCCCAGTTCTGCGGCGTATTTATAGCGCTCGACTAATTCACCAAAGCGGGGGTCGGCGGCGAGGTCGGGGCGTTCAATGGCCTTGATGAAATTGGGCCAGTGTTTTTCCTCCTGAATCACAATCAATGAAATCCAGCGCTGATCGCGGGTGGCATAGTAATTCAGCAGGGCACTACCTGGCCTGGCCGGATTGAGGCGGCGATAGGGTTTGGTGCCGGCCAATATACCGGACAGCGCACTGGACGCGGCCCATAAACCGTTGGCCATCAAGCTGGTACTGATTCTACTGCCCTTGCCCGTACGCTCTCGCTTGTAGAGGCCGGTCATAATGGCCGCGTACATGGTCATCGAGCTGGGGTGGTCGCCCATGGCAGGGGAGGGCATAGCGGGGTCGCCCTCGGCGGTGCGCACAGCATCCATTAAACCGGTGCGCGCCCAGTAGGCGTTGCCATCGAAGCCGGGGGTGTTGGCATCATCGCCCCTTTCGCCATAGCCGGTGATTTGCCCGTAAATTAGCCGATCATTTTCGGGGGCCAGGTCTTCGTAACGTATTTTCAGGCGCTCGAGTACATTGGGCGGGAAGTTGGTGATCAGTACGTCGGCCTCCCGAACCAGCTTCAATAGTACCTCGCGGCCCTCAGCGCTTTTTAGATTCAGGGCAAGGCTGCGTTTATTGCGATTGTCCTGCTGCCAGGCGTAGTCGAAATCGAGCTTCATAAAGGGTGGGGCTTTATGGGCGTGGCGCAGGGGGTCGCCGATGCCCGGTGATTCGACCTTGATAACATCGGCGCCGAAATCGGAGAGGATGGCTCCGGCTCCGGGGCCGAACACGAAGGTGGCTATTTCTAATACTTTTATACCGCTTAGTAAGGCTGGTGAATTGCTCATGGTGGGGCTCCGTTTATAGTTATAGGGGAGGTCGGCACGGCGCAAAACTGTATTGTGGGCTTAGAGCTGGCGCCTGGCAGAAATATTTCTGTGGTCTATCAAATAGTAAACTATTGTCTTTTTCAATTGTCTGAGCAGCGGACTTTGTTTCCTACTGAGGGTCTTGGCTGCTGACACGAAGAGAGTTGGCCTGCGGTTTTAATGAACAGCGGCGGTTTTTGTAGTGTTTTTTATCTGAATACTGGCCATGTGGCGACTGTGATCTTCATCGCGGTAGGGCTAATAATATCTTGTTATTTTAAATCTAGTTTATTCATCAATATCATGGCTCGCCCCTAGGTAGCCAGTGACCGGCCAGCCTCACTGAATTGGACATATTATGAAGACCCTCAAATATCGCACCTCACGTTGCATATTAAAATCAAATAACGAGTTTTTAATGGTGGTGCACAACAACGTGCGGGGTGAAAACACCGGTATCTGGGGCCTGCCCGGTGGTCGCATCGACCGGGGCGAGAAGCCGCTGAAGGCCGCGCGACGAGAAATTCACGAAGAGCTCGACACTGCCATGGGTGAACTGGTCGATGTCGGCAGTTATTCCTACAAGGGTTATCAGCACAAGGTCTACGGCACCCTGTTTGACGGCGAAATAGGGCGCATCGATCACAGTGAATTATTGGAAGTTGACTGGTTCACCCTCGGTGAAGTCAGAGAATTGGCCAAGCGCAAAAAATTACACGCCGGCTTTGAACTGGAGTCCATAGAAAAATTCACCAGTATTCTGGAGTGTGTGAACTAGTATTTTCTAGTACTGGTGTTAGACCTGCGCCAGCGCACGTCCTTTCCCTCCTGCTATTTCCCCCGTGCCCTCGGGCTCCTGTTCCTATGGCCTGATGCCGCCATTCACGCAAATACCAGCATCGCCAAGCCGCTATTGATATTCCCCTTGACCTTCTAGTTGCTGTAAGGCTTAGATTGGCCTTCAATCAAAGCAAGACTAAGGGCGAGGTGGGACATGAATATCAGCGAGGCGGCCAAACTCAGTGGCCTGGCGGCAAAAACCATCCGTTACTACGAAAGCATCGACCTACTTGACCTACCTCGCCGCGGGGCGAACGGCTATCGGCGCTATCAAGACGGGGATGTTCAAACTCTCTGCTTCCTGCGCCAGGCGCGCCAGTTTGGCTTTAATATCGACCAGTGCCGGCTGCTCCTGGCTTTGTATAAAAACCCTCAGCGCCGGAGTGCCGAGGTTCACCACCTGGTCAGTGAAAAGCTCGCCGAGGTGGACGCCCACATACGCGAGCTTGGCGAAACTCGAGATCTACTGGCGCAGCTGGTTGGCGCCTGCCCCAACGACGAAGCATCCGGCTGCAGCATTATCGACACCCTGGCGGGCCAGCCAGAACAGGTAGTTGCGGAGAAAAAACGATGAGTTCCTGTTGCAACAAACCTGAACCAGAACCAGCAACTGAGGCGGCCTCAGCCCCATGCTGTGCAAAAGAGGTCGAGACCTCCTGCTGCCCCAGCGAAAAAAACCAGCGCGACTACCTCTTGTGGATCTCGGCTAGCATCGTCTTAATCTGTTATCTGCTCGGTTTCTGGTTCGCGGATAGTACTGCCTTACCGTACTGGCTGACGGTGATGAGCGGTGGTATTTTCGAGCTGATGAATAAAATGTGGTGGGGCCTGGGGGCGGCGGTGATTTTTGTCGGCCTGCTGGAGCGCATCCCCCGCGAACTGATTATGGCGACCTTGGGTCGGGGTGGCACCTTCAAGGGCATCGCTCGGGCCACCTTCGCCGGTCTACTACTGGATTTATGTAGTCACGGCATTTTGATGGTCGGCACCAAGCTCTATCAAAAGGGCGCCAGCCTCGGTCAGTTGATGGCCTTCCTGATTGCCAGCCCGTGGAACTCCCTGTCGCTGACCATCATTATGTTGACCCTGATTGGCTGGAAGTGGACCTTGCTCTACATTGGCCTGTCGCTGTTGATCGGCCTGATTAGCGGGGTGATTTTTGATCGCCTGGTTGCCAAGGGGGTACTCAATGCCAATCCGGCGACACCCGATGGCAATTCTCAAGAAGCGCCGCCTGCCGTGTGGCCTGAGTTAAAGAAACTCTTCGCCGCCGCTCGCTTTACGCCACAGACCATCGGAGCTCTGTTGTGGGATGGCTTAAAAGATTCACGCATGGTGTTTCGCTGGTTATTCTTTGGCCTGGTACTGGCCACGGCGATTCGCGCCTTTGTGCCTATTGATACCTATAGCGCCCTGTTTGGCCCCACCATGATGGGCTTGTTGCTGACCTTGCTGGCGGCCACCATTATTGAGGTCTGTTCCGAGGGCTCAACACCCATCGCCGCCGACCTGGTGATACGCGCCGGTGCGCCGGGCAATGGCTTTACCTTTTTGATGGCAGGCATCGCCACCGATTACACCGAAATTATGATTCTCAAAGATCTTACCAAATCCTGGAAGATAGCCCTCTTCCTGCCCCTGGTCACGCTGCCCCAGGTGCTGGTGCTGGGCTGGATACTTAATCAGATGCCGCTGTAAGCGAGGAACTAGAAATCAGGTATCATGGCGCCGACTTTTTTGGTATCGCTATTAGCGGTGTTACCTCGCACAAACAGAAATATGGCGCAGAGAGACTATGAGCAAGCAGAGAATACTCACCGGCATTACCACCTCCGGCACCCCCCACCTGGGCAACTATGTGGGCGCTATTCGCCCCGCCGTGGAGGCCAGCAAAAGCAGCGCTGCCGAGTCCTTCTATTTTCTCGCCGACTATCATGCTCTGATCAAATGCAATGACCCCGACGCGGTGCAGCGCTCGACCCTCGAAATTGCCGCCAGCTGGATCGCACTGGGCCTGGATACCGACAACGCGGTATTTTATCGTCAGTCCGATATCCCGCAGATTCCGGAGCTGATGTGGCTGCTCAACTGCATGGCCGCCAAGGGCCTGATGAACCGCGCCCACGCCTACAAGGCGGCGGTGCAGGATAATGAAACGGCGGGGGAGGATGCCGACTTTGGCGTCACCATGGGTCTGTTCAGCTATCCGGTGCTGATGGCTGCCGACATCCTGATGTTCAACGCCCACCAGATCCCGGTCGGTCGCGACCAGATTCAGCACGTCGAAATGGCGCGTGATATTGCCCAGCGTTTCAACCATCACTACGGCGAGCACTTTGCCCTGCCCCAGGCCCTGGTCGATGACGATGTACCCCTGTTGCAGGGTCTCGATGGCCGTAAAATGAGCAAAAGCTACGGCAATACGATTCCGCTATTTCTGACTGAAAAGCAGCTCAAGAAGCACATCAATAAAATCAAAACCAATCTGCTGGAGCCCGGTGAGCCGAAAGACCCCGACACCTCCTCGGTGTT
>MAAU01000045.1 GCA_002162825.1 Gammaproteobacteria bacterium 54_18_T64 | reverse complement strand
GGGATTTGCGATGGCTGGTCTCGCGGGTGCTGGCCGCACTCAGGCGCCGCACCCGGTGGTACTGCTCGGCGATATTCATCAAATTCAGCATCAAGCCGAAGGAACGCACCACCGGAAGTAGGCTGTCGTCATCCAGACCCGCCATCAGGCCCTCAAGCTGCCGATGGCCGCTAGCATCACCCGCCAATGCCGCCTTGGAGGAATGGCGAATCTCCTCAATCAACGCCAACACCGCCTCGCCATCCTGCTCGCGAATGGTCTCGCCCAACAGGCCACCCAACAGTCGAATATCAGTGCGCAGGGGGGCGTGGCTATCTGAGCTTGATACCGGCTGATTCATGGGTAATCACCTTGATGGAGAGTGTCGAACGGCAAAGTAAAAAATTTAATAATAGGTGCAAGTAGATGGGTATCAAAAGAATAACCTGCCTAGAAAAAATTAACGTAACATGCGCCTACATGAACAATGAATTAATACCACCAAACTGCGCAGAAAAGAGCCTTCGATCTCATTGAAAAAAATAGCAAATGCCTGGTCAAAATTGGAAGTTGAAGCAGCGGTTGAAGATTATTTCAGCATGCTTCGGCTTGAGCTACGTAGCCAAACCTACAATAAAAGCCAACATCGCCGTACTTTGCGTGAGTGCCTAGACCACCGTACAGATGGTTCGGTTGAATTGAAGCATCAAAATATCAGTGCAGTTTTACTTGAGATGGGTATACCTTACATTGACGGGTATAAACCTCGCTCAAACTACCAGCAAAAGCTGGTTCCGGCGGTGGCTGACTACCTTACAAATAACCCTGAATTTCAAACACTCTTTGAAGTGGATGCTACAAAAGTTCCTCCAGTACCAACTGTCGAAGATTTTATAAATATAATGGAAGCACCTCCAAAGCCTGATCGCGACAAACCATCAATCGTTAGTGAGGGTAAAACAATATACAACCCTGGTGGTGTCAACTACTTGGAAAGAGAAGCCGCAAACCAAATACTCGGTGATGCAGGCGAACAGTTTGTCATTAATTTTGAAAGGGCTAGATTAATTCACGCAGGCAAGGAGTCATTGGCAGATAAAATTGAGCAAGTGTCTGTTACTGTCGGGCCCTCTGCAGGTTTCGATATACTTTCGTATGAGGACAACGGTGTAGATCGTTATATCGAAGCAAAAACAACAAAGTATGGAAAAAATACGCCATTTTTCGTTACGCCCAACGAACTGCAGTTTTCACAAGACAACGCTCCTAATTATTTTCTTTACCGTATTTTCAAGTTCCGTGCAGAGCCCCGTGCTTTTACGTTGAGAGGGCACTTGAGAAATCAGTGCACTCTCAAACCATCTGTGTATCGGGCTCATGTGGAATAAGTTTACGTAGCATTCGATACTGTCGCATACATAGAACATCAAGGCATATGACTTCAAGTTCATCAGCCTCTTCCGAACGAAATAGCGAACAGAACGCAATCCGATCAACTCTTGATCTGTACAGAAGTCTCTCTACAAGTCACGAAATAGCCATTCTCAAGCTCGGCTGTACAGCTATTAGATTAATGGCTTGGGTTCCATCATTCGAGGAGCATGGATTCAAGTATGATATTCACAGATAAAGTGTTATTCAAAGTTATTACCTAAGCATCGCCATCACAGCCTTAAACCGAAAACCCCATTATTACCAAGAGCTTAACCAATGAACCCCACAACAATGAACTGCATTGAAATCACCACCCCCGGTGGCCCCGAGGTACTGAGCCTGGGCGAACGCCCCCTGCCCGAATGTGGCCCCGATGAGGTCTTGATCAAAATCGCCGCCGCCGGGGTTAATCGCCCCGATGTGATTCAGCGCAAGGGGGCCTACCCGCCACCACCTGGTGCCTCTGACTTACTGGGGCTTGAAGCCGCTGGCGAAATTGTTGCCATTGGCAGCGAGGTTAGCGAGTGGGCCCCTGGCGATAAGGTCTGCGCCCTGCTCAATGGCGGCGGTTACGCCGACTACGCGGTGGCCCACCAGTCTGTTTGCCTGCCGATACCCACCGGCTTGTCGATGGTCGAGGCCGCGGCCCTGCCGGAAACCTTCTTTACCGTTTGGCACAATGTGTTTGAGCGCGCGGAGCTAAAGCCGGGCGAGATCTTTCTGGTCCACGGTGGCAGCAGTGGCATCGGCACCACGGCCATTCAATTGGCGAAGGCCTTTGGTGCAAGGGTATTTGCCACGGCGGGCAGCGCCGAGAAATGTCGCGTGTGTGAGGAGCTGGGGGCGGAGAAGGCCTTTAACTATCACGATGAGGACTTCGTTAAGGGTATTAAGGCAAACACCAAGGGTGCCAATGTGATTCTCGACATGATCGGTGGCGATTATATTCAGAAGAATATCAAGGCCACGGCACCGAAGGCGCGCATTGTATCCATCGCCTTTCTACGCGGTTCTAAGGCCGAGGTCGATTTTGGTGCGGTGATGCTCAAGCAGCTGGTACTCACCGGGTCTACCCTGCGCAGCCAGCCCATTGAAAACAAGATTCGTATTGCCGCTGGCTTGAAGGAACAGGTTTGGCCGCTGCTGGATGCCGCTACAATTAAGCCGGTGATCCACTCTCAATTCACACTGAGTGAGGCCTCTGCGGCCCACCAGTTGATGGAGAGCAATGCCCATATTGGCAAGATTATTCTGACGCCCTAAAGGAAGTCGATATCACCATGAAAAAGAACTCCCGGCTGGTTTACTCCACCGACAAGGGCCGCATTAAAACCCCTGATGACGACGCTGCGGCCACGCCTGCCGGCGACGGCATTGTGCGCATCCGCCGCGAAACCAGCGGCCGCAAGGGCAATGCGGCGACGACGATTAGCGGTGTACCCCTACCCGAGCCCGAATTAAAAGCTCTGGCGAAAAAGCTAAAACAAACTTGTGGTTCTGGCGGCTCGGTGAAAAACGGCATTATCGAAATACAGGGTGACCATAGAGAGGCGGTGCAGGCCCTGCTCACGAAGGCGGGTTACACCGTCAAGCTGGCGGGTGGTTGAGATGGCGAACCAGATGACGAGCAACACCCCCTTCGGTAGCTGGGTCTCACCCATCAGTGCCCGCCAGGTGGCCAGTGCCGCACCCTCGATGGATAGCCTGTGCCTCGATGGCGACGATCTTTACTGGCTGGAGGCGCGGCCGGAAGAAAGTGGGCGCAATGCCATTGTCAGGCTCAACGCCGATGGCGACAAAAGCGATGTCTTGCCCGCGCCCCATAGCGCCCGCAGCCGGGTGCATGAATACGGCGGCACACCCTATATTGTCGTTGCCGGCGCACTGTACTTTTGCGAGCAAGATGATCAGCGCATTTACCGCCTCGATACACGGGTACAAGGCGCAAGCCCTGCGGCCATTAGCCCGGCCGGGCAAAACCTGCGCTTTGCCGATTTCTGTTTTGACGAAAACCAGCAACGTTTAATTGTCGTTGCCGAGCAAGCCACCGCACCCGACAGCGCAACACCGGGCGAGCCGCGCAACTTTATTGCCGCGCTGGCCATTGACGCGCCCCACGACTTTGTCGAACTGCACAGCGGCGCCGACTTTTACGCCTACCCACGCCTCAGCCCCGACGGCGGCCAACTGAGCTGGATAAGCTGGCAACACCCGCAAATGCCCTGGCAGGGTAGCGAATTGTGGTTGGCCGGTTTAACGAAAGAGGGTTTAGTGGGCAGTCCCGAACTCGTCGCTGGCGGCTGTGATGAGTCCATCTTTCAAGCCCAGTGGTCGCCCGCTGGTGATTTGCACTTTGTCTCCGACGCCAGTGAGTGGTGGAATATTTATCGCTGCACAAGCACCGGGCAAGGTGCAAACCACATCGAGGCCATATGCCCCCAGCAGGTAGAGTTCGCCACACCCCTGTGGACCCTGGGCATGTCGACCTATGGTTTTTGTGCCGAGGGTCGCCTCGCCGCCTGCTACAGCAAAGATGGCCTGTGGCATCTGGGCCTGATCGAAGAGCACGGCGACAGCCCGACAAGCGGCAATTTCAAGGCTTATGACCTACCGTTTACACAAATATCTGCGCTTATCAGCAGGGGGCATCGTGTCTGGTTTATCGGCGCCTCGCCCTCGCAGAGCGGCTGTCTGGTTGAGCTGGATACACGCTCCGGCCAGCATAAGATTATTCACCAGTTCGCCGCCCTGGCCATCGCGGCGGACAATTACGCCCAGCCCCAGACGATTACTTTTACCACTAGCGACGACGAAGAGGCCCACGGCTTTTACTATCCGCCCTGTAATAGCCGCTATTCACAAGGCGCGCCGGATGAAAAACCGCCCCTGCTGGTGATGTGTCACGGCGGGCCAACCGGTGCCACCTCGACCGGCTTTAACCTAAAGATACAGTTTTGGAGCAACCGGGGTATTGCCGTGCTCGACGTCAATTATCGCGGCAGCACCGGCTATGGTCGCAGCTATCGCCAGGCCCTCGATGGCGCCTGGGGCATTAAAGATGTCGCCGACGTGGTGGCCGGTGCCCAGCACCTGATTGACCGGGGTCTCGCCGACCCCGAGCGCATCATGATTCGCGGCGGCAGTGCCGGTGGCTATACCGTACTCGCCGCCCTCGCCTTTCACGACCTGTTTAAGGCCGGTGCCAGCTATTACGGCATTGGCGATCTCGAAACCCTGGCTCGCGACACCCATAAATTTGAATCCCGCTACCTCGATACCCTGGTCGGCCCCTACCCCGCCGAGCAAGCGCTCTACCAAGAGCGTTCACCCATCAACCATATCGACAAGCTCAATTGCCCGGTGATTTTCTTTCAGGGGCTCGACGACAAGGTCGTGCCGCCACAACAGGCCGAGGCCATGGTGGCATCACTCGATAAGAAGGGCCTTAAGGTGAAATACACCGCCTTTAGCGGCGAGGGCCACGGCTTTCGCCAGGCGCAAAATACCGAGCGAGCCCTGCTTGAAGAATTACAGTTTTACAGTGAGGTCTTTGGTTTTTCTCTACCGACGCCAGCCTCCTGCGACGAGAACGGTTAAGCGTCAAGATGGGCCGCTACCGAGCACCCCGCGAACCCTCCAGCCCCTACATCACCGCCGAGGGTGCCAAACAGTTGCGCGATGAATTGCGCCAACTGTGGAAGGTCGAGCGCCCCCAGGTCACCGCTGTGGTGCACGAGGCGGCCAAAAATGGCGACCGCTCGGAAAATGGCGACTACATTTACGGCAAGCGCCGGCTGCGAGAGATCGACAGTCGTGTGCGGTATTTAACGAACCGACTGGAAGATGTCACCATTGTCGATCGCGTGCCAAGCAATACCGAGCGGGTGTTTTTTGGTGCCTGGGTGACACTGGAAGATGATGAGGGGGCGAGCCTCTGTTATCGCATCGTCGGTGCCGATGAGCTCGACACTCGCAAAGGCTATATCAGTGTTGACTCACCTTTGGCCAAGGCACTGATCGGTAAAAACCTCGACGACGAAATTGCCTTTACCCTGCATGGTACCAAGCGTGATTATCTAATTATTGATGTGTGCTATGCAGAGCCACAGTGAAACTTAGCCCAGCGGCTCATCACTCAACTTGACCTTATAATCTTCCAGTTTGATATCGAATGCGCCATCTCGCAGTGAACGGCGGATCAAAAAGCCCTTATCAAGGCCACCCTTATCCGTGAGAAACAGGTCGGCTGTTCGCTCAACGATAACCTTCTTTTCAGCATCGCGCAGCAGAATGACCGTGGGTAGATGGCGAAATTTGCGTCGCCCCGCCAACACAATGCCGACCATGCCATTATGCAATTCAACAATCGACCCGGGCGGGTAGGGGCCTATCGCCTGCATAAAGGCCAGCGCGTATTCTTCGTCAAAGTGCTTGCCACGGCATTGGTAAATTTCCTTCTGCGCATCGACAGGTGCAACCGCCCTGGAATAACAGCGATCACTGGTCATCGCATCATAGGCATCAACAATGGCGATAATTCTAGCGTATTCTGATATTTCGCCCTCTTTCAAGCCACGTGGATAGCCACCACCATCGGGCCTTTCGTGATGATTGAGTGCCACGTCAATGGGCAATGAGCTTGTCGTTCCCGCTTCCTTGAGTAGTTTATAACCGTCGATGGTGTGCTGCTGCATGACTCGGTACTCTTCGTCACTTAAAGCACCGCGCTTATTGAGAATGATATGTGGCGTCCTCATCTTGCCAACATCGTGCAATAAACCACAGAGACCCAGCATCTTCAGATCGGGCTTGTCAAAGTTGAGGTGGCGACCAAAGGCAATGGCGAGAATACAAACATTTAAACAATGCTCGGCCGTGTACTCATGTTCATTCTTGATACGGCTCATCCAGATCATTGCATCGTGATTGCGCAACATACTTTCGACACAGCTCGTCACCACTGCCTCAGCCACTTTCGTATCCAGCATTTGCCCGAACTGGGCGGAGTGGAGTATTTTTTTAATATCCGCTTTGCCTTCGTGATAGGTCTTCGCCGCTGCTGGGTGCTCCTCACGAATCGGCAATACGACCTCGTAGGCCGGGCGGGAACGTGCAATCTGCCTTTTGCGCGCATGTTTGCCCGGACCCAAAGGTTTAATGAAAGTGCCCTTGTCAGCCTTGCCGATCAAGCTGGGGGCTTTTGCGCGCGCCAAAGTTGAGGGGTTTTTTCTTACCACCTCCACACGATTGGCTATATATACATACTGACAATATTTTTCCAAAGTCTGGAGCTGACTTTTATTGAGCAACTTGAAACCCTGCATTAGAAAGGGGGTCTCTAGCCAGGGGCGGTCGAGCTCGGCGATATACATACCCATCTGCAGATTGGCAATATCCACTCGGACAAGGTTTTCTGCACTGGCTCCCCGCCCGGGTCGAGAGCCCTTAGTCCAATTGTTTGAATCATCGTCCATCAAGCCACCACATATCATTTTGTGCACACAAGGTGCAAACGCACCTTGAAGACAATTATCGCCAAAATGCCAACAAAGAGACGTGAGTCAGTTAACACCCCCACCTTGTCAAACTGACCAAAGGCACTTTACTTTACAGTGCTATCACCGGCGACTGGAATTTTTCCACGATAAGCTGCAGGGAATTTCGGGCCCCTATGATGTCCCTGATTGACCCTGACGCCAGTAGTTACTCGGCATCGAGAAGACAGAGATTGCGGCCCTGATCCTTGGCTTCGTACAAGGCCTGATCGGCTCGTTCAAAAACATCCTCAATGGCATCACCCTTCCTAAAACTACTGAGGCCGCAGGACACGGTAATACGAACATCTTCACCTCGATAATGAAAGCTACACGCTTTAATTTTTTCGCGCAGGGCGTCGGCCCGCGTAAGCGCATCGGGCCCCGTTGTTTCGGGCAATAGCATGACAAACTCTTCACCGCCATAACGGGCAAAAAAATCGCTTTTGCGGATACCCTTATTAAGTAATTGAGCAATCGTCGCTAGCACTTTATCACCGGCTTTATGGCCGTAACTGTCATTGATGTTTTTAAACAAATCGATGTCCCATATAGCCAGGGTGAAGGCATGCTGAGAACGCTGCCAACGGGCGTACTCTTCCTCTATGCGCTGCTCATAAAACAGCCGGTTTGGCACATTGGTCAGGGTATCGAACATCGCCTGCTGGTTTTTTTCGACAATCACCTTTTTTAGAGATTCTGTTTCTTTTTCCAAAGCCTGCATACGTTCATGCATGGACTCAACATTTTCCTGGGATTCCTCGGCCCGCTTTTTTTCCGCCTCACGGTAGGCATTAATATGCTCGGAAATCTTCTCCAGTTTATTATCAACCAGAACCTTTAACTGTGGTAACTCTGTCGCTTGATGAACATCATCGCGAATGGTATTCACATTTGTTTGAATGTCCTGGTCAAATTGTCGACCATCATCCTGAGAGCTTGCCAGTTTTGTGGTCTCGCTGAGCAAAAACAAATCCATATCTTTGAGACGGTCGGTAACCTGCTGTAGAAAGCCCTCAAAATCATTTTTTTCCGCCTGTATGCTCAGCCGGATTGAATTAATCAAATTGGCAACGTCTTTTAAAAGCTGCCGCCAGTCAGCTGAGTTGGCCTTATTCTCCAGGTTGTGTTTAAGTCGCTCCGCATCCTCTTCAAGATTTTTAGGTACTATAAGCTGCTCGAGGAGACGAATCAGCAATTCCTGTATCGTCGGTTGCAGGGAGTCATCCTCACCTGAGGAAGCCGTCCGCAAGGAGCCTCCCGTAGATAGAGAACTAGTTGCAGATAGTGAGCTAGCAGCAGATAAAGAGCTTCCCCCTGGCAAAGCCCCCCTCCCATTTTTCACCGAATCCTCCAGCTCCCCAGCCTGGGACTGAAGTAATAAATTCGATAGCTGGTGCATTAACTCATCCAGAGCACCTTCCTCATCGGCAAGCTGCACACTGGTTTTTAACGTAGCGAAATTCTGTGCTTCATCACCATCATCCAGGGCCTCGATAAGATCAATAAGACAGTCTTTATAAACCGCAAATCGGAAAGTTCTTTCCGTATTGGTTTTTTTACCTGTCCACTCAGAGGCGACAATGGCCATTTGATGAATGGCTTCCTGCAATTGGCCCAGGGTTGTCACAGCCAATATGCGCGCCAGCTCGGCATCAAACTTCTGCTTTTCATCCGCCGGCCAGGGAAGTTGTGCAAAAAACTTGTGCAGGGTTCTAACCAGGGGCCCTATATCAATAGACCCTGTATCCAGTGTACTCCCGACCTGCTCGGACTTATTTTCCGGTGGCTGCGGCTGGTCATCGCCATTGGATGTAGTAGATAAAACACGGCTCAAAAACCCAGGGCGGGACTTGCCCTGGTCATCATCGGGGCTAATAACTGAATTTAGAAAACCAACCGAGTCACTCAACACCTTTTCCCACTGGTTATCGTCAGACTTCTCCAGTTTTTTAATAATTTTTTTACAGGATTTTTGCTGGCTATCAGGCAATTGTAAATTGCTGATCAATAATGCCAGGGCGCCGGTAATTGCCCGATTAGGACCCGATTTTTTTTCTTCCAACTGTGCAAGGATGGTCGAAATATCATCGATAATAGGTTCAAGTTTCTGCTGGCTGACATTGCGCTTAATTGAGCTGCGCAAACTCGCTAGATGACCATCGAGCCCTTCATGCTGACCTTCCGCCGCAATGCTCAAACGTCCAATCGCTCGCTTTAAGGTGGTCTCCAGTTGCTCCCAGTTAGCTTCCCTTTTCTCTAGTCGCTCAAGCTGGTCAAAATACTTGGTTTTCCACTCATCGATAGCTTTGTTTTCCCTTGCCATTAGCTACGCTACCTTTCTATAAGGGTTTAAAAATAAGTATTTACATTTGACATCGAGGCTAAATATAGCCGTCGACAAGAAGTGATACAAGTTATGACTTGTACAAGTCATATTCGATTTTCGCTTTTGTGGACTGGTGGTCTTTGCGACATTTGAAAGCTATTATTCCAGTTTGATCACACAACTGAGCCGGAGCCTGCACGAGGCTTGAGAGCTGTTTCTGCTGTGAGATAGAATGTCTCGGCCTTGAGGCAACTTTCGGCAAGGGCTGTCAATGACAGCCAACACCCCTTAGCCCCGACACAGACCCGGCTTTGCACGCGATATCAGTACCCGGCCTGTAAACCACACCAGGAATATTACAATGCCCTCTTTTGACATGGTTTCCGAGGTAGAAACTACCGAAATCCGCAATGCTACGGAAAACTCCGAGCGCGAGCTCGCCACCCGCTTTGACTTTCGCGGCGTCAAGGCCAGTATCGATTTGCAGAGTGATGTCATCACCGTCTCGGCCGAGTCCGATTTCCAGTGCCGCCAAATGCTCGACATCGTCAGCAACAATATCGTCAAGCGCAAAATTGACCCGAACAGTATTGATGCCGATGAAGACTGTACCCACACCGGCAAGACCTATGCACTGGCGATACGCTTTAAGCAGGGCATCGACCAGCCCACGGCGAAGAAAATCGTCAAGCTGATCAAAGCTGCCAAGACCAAGGTGCAGGTCGCCATTCAGGGGGACAAAATCAGGGTCACCGGTAAAAAGCGCGATGACCTACAGGCCGCCATGGCCCTGGTGCGCGAGGCAGATCTGGGCCAGGCCTTTCAGTTTAATAACTTTAGGGATTAACTAGATAACAGGCGGCGTCTACATTGCCGAGCCACCACCGTCGACGGAATACACCCCACCCGAGCAAAATGAGGCCTCATCACTGCACAAGAAGGCCATCAGGTTAGCGACCTCCTCAGGCTCGCCATAGCGCCCCATGGGCATCATCTGGCTGAGCTGGGCCTTGGCGGCCTCTTCCTGTCCCGGTGCGAAGCCGCTCTCCAGGGAGCGCATCATGCGCGTTTCAATCGGCGCCGGGTTTACCGTATTGATGCGAATGCCCTGGGTTGCGTATTCCTGGGAGACACTGCGCATCATGCCGACCACCGCGTGTTTGCTGGTGATGTAGGGTGAAATATTCGGCGTGCCTTTGAGTCCAGCCATGGATGAGGTCATAACAATACTGCCACCGCCATTATCGAGCATCGCCGGAATGACATATTTCAAACCCAGCCACACGCCCTTGATATTGACCGCCATCACCTGATCAAAGGCATCAACAGGCGAGTCGATGATGGGCGCGACAACACCCTCGACACCGGCATTGTTTAAAAAGTAATCGATGGCGCCGTAGCGCTTGATGGTGGCCCTTACATAACCCTGTACCTGCTCGGGCTGCGACACATCGGCCAGCTGATAACTCACTCTATCGCCAGCATCGATAGCCCTGGCCGCTGTCTGCAAGGCATCTTCCGTCAAGTCCACCAGCATGACATTGGCGCCCTCTCGTGCAAACAGTTTGCCCGCCGCTAAACCTATGCCTCCGGCACCGCCGGTAATCACCACTGTTTTATTATCAAATCGAGCCATCACTTTATCTCCTTTGTTTTTATCAACATTGTAATGGCTTTTTAGCACCGATATTATCGTAAAAATTGCTAGGTGCCTTGGCCAATAAACAGCTATCGCCATCCAGGTAATAAGCGCTTCTAGCTCCACACACGGCAGTTTGCTATCGTTAGTCCTTTCACTCGCAGCAAATCTACACCAGTGGCTTCGCATAAATTCACAGTATCAGGACAAGGATTATGAAACTCGGCTTAATGACCGGCTATTCCGGCAACTCAGTAAAAATACCCCTCGACACCATTGGCTTCGCCGAAGAACTCGGCTACGACTCGGTGTGGACCGCCGAGGCCTATGGCTCCGATGCGGTCACCACTGCCACCTGGATACTCGCCAACACCAGCAAGATCAAGGTCGGTACTGCGATTATGCAAATGCCTGCGCGCAGCCCGGCCATGGCGGCAATGACGGCGATGTCCCTCAGCCAATTATCCGGCAATCGCTTTATTGTTGGCCTCGGTGCCTCCGGCCCACAGGTTGTTGAAGGCTGGCACGGCGTGCCCTACGGTAAGCCAGTGACACGCCTGAAAGAATATATCGCAATCATGAAACAGATCTTCGACCGCGAAGGCCCCCTCACCTTCGAAGGCAAGCAGTACCAACTGCCCTACACCGGCGAGGGTGCCACTGGCATGGGCAAGCCGCTGAAAAGTATTTTGCACATTAAAGAGCAACCGCCTATTTTCGCGGCCACCATTACACCGGCGGGCGTGCGCGCTGCAGCCAGCCATGCCGATGGCTTTTTCCCGGTGTGGATGGATCCCGAGCAATACCACGTTTTTGCCGAACCCATCGAAAAGGGTTTTGCCGATGTGGGCAATAAAACCCTCAATGATTTCGAGATTGCCCCCTTCGTGCGGGTCATTATCGGCGACGACATTGAAGAGTGCATGAAGCCACTGAAAGACAATATGGCCCTGTACATCGGCGGCATGGGTGCCCGCGCCAAAAACTTTTATAACGACTATGCCAAACGTCTGGGTTTTGAAGACGCCGCCGTAAAAATTCAGGATTTGTATTTAGATGGCAAAAAGGCAGAGGCCGCAGCCGCCGTGCCCGACGAACTGGTCGATGCCGCCCACCTGGTTGGCCCGGTCGAGCGTATTCGCGAGCGTTCACAACGCTGGATTGAAGCGGGTAAAAAAGGCCACGTCTCCACCATGCTGCTCGGTGGTGAAACCACCAAAGAAGGCCTGGAGTTAATGGCTGACATCGTTTTATAAAATCAGTTTCTGTGACTATAGCGATTAATAAGGTGCAAATAAAAAGGGGCTAACTGGCCCCTTTTTATTTGCGATGAATTTCGATCTAACTCTGCATTCAGGCTTCCATCTCCTGCACCAACTCCCAGGCTCTATCCGCCCGGTTGCGACACTCATCACCGTAGGTCAGGGCCGATTCAGAACTGGCATTGCCATCCAGGCCGCGCTTATAAACGCCCTGCACAATGGCAGCGGAGCGGAATAAATTGTAGACCACGTAAAAGGTCCAGTTATCAATTTTGTCTCGCCCAGAACTCTTACAATATTCGGCAACCATTTCTTCTTCACTGGGAATACCCAGGCTTGCACGCTCCGGCCCGCGCAAGCGCACCTCGCCGTAAAAGTCAGCGTTGTATTCCATGCAACTGTAGCCAAGATCGGCCAGGGGGTGGCCGAGGGTCGATAGCTCCCAGTCGAGCACGGCAACAATACGCGGTTCGGTGGGGTGAAAAACCATATTAGCCAAACGGAAGTCACCGTGGGCAATGGTGGTTTCACTCGACTCGGGTAGATGTTTCGGCACCCATTCGAGCAGATTATCCATGCTCACCAATTTATCGATCTCCGCGCCTTTATATTGCTTGCTCCAGCGAGAAATTTGCCGCTCATAATAATTACCGGGGCGACCGTAGGTTTCGAGATCCACCGTCTTGTAATCAACCCCATGCACCCGCGCCAGTACGCGCATCATATCGAGGTACATTTCGCGTCGGTCGGCGGGACTGACATCGGGCAGTAAAATTTCGGAATAAATGCGTCCCTCGACCATGGCCATGACATAAAACTTGGTGCCAATCACACTGCTATCGTCACACAGGCAATGCATTTGTGGCACCGGTACATCTGTGCTCCAAAGTGCTTTCATAATGCGGTATTCGCGATCGACCTGGTGAGCCGAGGGCAGTAATTCACCCGGCGGCTGCTTGCGCATCACGTACACACCGGATCCACAAAACAACTTAAACGTCGGATTGCTCTGGCCGCCATCAAATTGCTGGATTTTCAGCGGGCCCTTAAAGCCCTCAATGTTTTGTTCGAGAAATGCCAGCAGCGCGGCCTCATCAAATTCGTGACCCGCGCGTACCGCCGTTAATTCCGTGGTCGAGCTCATGCCCATCCCCCTATAATTATTTAAGTCCCAGCATACAGCTTGAACATGCCTGCCGCAAAATGGGAAACTGCGTTTTATTACTTGAACTCAGGCTTAGCTAAGAGAATCTTCAATGTCAAAAACAAACACCCTGCCCAAACGCGTTGCCGTCACCCTGCCCGCCAGCCCCCTGATCAGCGAAACCATTGCCCGTGTTAAATGGGCCGAGGCTGAGGGTTATAGCGATGCCTGGTT
>MAAU01000060.1:13981-18740 GCA_002162825.1 Gammaproteobacteria bacterium 54_18_T64 | reverse complement strand
GGCGCCTATATCAGCTGGAATGGCGATTCCCTGGGCCTTGCCTGGAGTGACGTAGATGACGGCGAGAAACAACACAATATCTATTTCCAGCGCCTGGATGCCACTGGCAAACCCCTGTCGGAAATCCGGAGGCTGAACAAGAGCCAGGCGGATTCGCTCATCCCCTCTATTGCCCGCTATCAATCAGGTTTTGTACTGGGCTGGAATGAAGTCAGCGTCGCCGCTCACAATATTGATGCCCGCCAATCCCGCTCCGAAATTGCCGTCGTCAGGGTTCACTGAGAGAGCTCTCATCGCCATTCTACTTTGGTGGGAATAGCCTCACCCGATCAGACGGGGATATAGTCCGCCGCGAAAACACTGACTGGGCGGAAGCATTGCGCCTGGGGGAACACGCTTAAAGATGGGTAGGTCGGGGGAAAGATCAGACATTACAAGACCCTTAATATGGACGTCCTACTCTATTCAATGAGGCTAAGGCCGCGATAACGCTTGAAACCTTGGAAGTTGCCCGAGCATCAATAGCCATTTCATCCCCCTTAAAACTCAAATACCGAATAATTACTGACGAGCATATACAAAAGATATATAGCCATCATATTAATAAAAACACGCTCATATATTCTTGCCCACAAATTTGTCTTGACTGAAAAACCCCTCTTAACAAGGTAATATTTTTTAAAGAAAATCATGATTATAGGGAAAACAAAAAAAATACATATGAACAAAGCTTGGGCATTCATACGGAGCTATTCCAGAAATAATAACCATGAAAAAAAATTAACGACAAAGACACCATCAACAACCCATCATGACACACAACCATCTAATATTATTTTTCGCGAAAACAAGCCAGAAAATCATAAGGACACCCACCTCAATCCGCTGCCACCGTTGACAGACGGCCTGCCAAGGCTCTCATAAATATGAAAAACACCCATCTAAAATCACAAAAAAACAAAGATGGCAAAAACTACCAGAGCGCCATAAGGCAACGCAACAGAAACGTCGCCCGCACATCACCACCTGCCAATGCAGCGTTAAATATCCAGCCGAAACTTAACTGCTTATTTACAATTTAGCTATCGTAACAACCACATAAATAGTAACCTGAATCGTCATAAACAGGTCCAGCCCGCGATTCAATCTTGTCAATTCACTCTTATCTTTTCCTTTTATTATAAAAAACTTATTAAACCCACCAGCAAACAAAGGGAGAATTAAAAAGAAGAAATAAAACCACGAATCATTTATCACAAGACAACTCCTCTGACGGAAAACCCATCGACAGCAAATATGGCACCACCACTATGGGCGCCACACTCAACCCTTTAATCGACTCTAACCGCACTCGCAAGATCAGCCAAACCACCCACATTCACTGCAGCGCCCACATCCGCCATTATTAACTCCTCTTAAACCTAACCCCGCGACTTGACAGATAAAACGCCGCATGAAAAAAAATATAATTTATGAAAACTATATGAATAGCAATAAGCCTGAAGATATAAAAATAGTAGTTATCACGATAAACACCAAAAGTATACGACACACCACCAGAACCTATAAAGACAAAACCCGCCATTGCAAAAACCAACAAACAATACTGAGCTATAACCAGAGATGTCTTTATCGAAAAATACTCTCTCGGCAAGCTGTCTGAAGTTAAAACCCCACCAACAACTCCAAGTATCAAGCCAGAAAATTCTATCAACTTAACTGGGGTATAAATAACAGGCGCGGAGCACATGGCTAAATCGTAAAAAGTCACCCCTTCTTCACGCAAGTCTTCGGAACCAATTACAAATCGCGAACCTGCAAGATCGCGAAATAGATCGCCAAATAACGACCAAGAATGAAACTCAAAAAAATCGATATCGACAATAAAGCCAATGCAATATGTAGGACATCCATCTCAACTCACACAAAACAAAAATCCGGTAAATACTACCAGAGCGCCCACCTATCAACGCGAGGGTTCTCCAATTTCGGCAATGGCGCTTGATCAGCCTTAGGGTTCTCTGACTTCCGTTACCATCAAACCTTGATCAAACAAGTGTTCTGACGATGCTAGCCTCGCCCCTAGATCCTCCAGCCGAAGCAAGCACTTGTAGTGTCACTACCCCCGAGTAAGCACTAGAATATTGTGCTTGATGAGCACTATGCGGCTAATTGGTCTTAACTCACTGAGTTGAAGCCGACAATAAAAGGGAAGCACCAGCATGGCACAAACCATTATGGAGGCAATGGCGGATAGCTCGACAAAATTCGCCACACTGCCCGCGCTGCGGCACAAGAGCAACGAGCGCTGGCAAACCCGCACCTGGGCCGACTACGGCACCCAAACACGCCTCGTCGCCCGGGGATTTATGGCCCTGGGTCTAGGCCCACAAGAGGGCGTGGTGATACTTGGCGACAATTGCCCCGAGTGGTTTATTGCCAACCTGGCAGCCATTCACGCCGGGGCCATTCCGGCGGGTATTTATGCCACTAACAGCCCCCAGCAGTGCCACTATATCGCCGACAGCTGCGCCGCCACTATCGCCGTGGTTGCAGACGGCGTACAGCTGAGCAAACTTACCGCCATTGCCGAGCGCTTACCCAAGCTCAAGGCCATCGTGATGATGGAGGGTAGCGACAGTGCCGGGCACGTGTACGCCTGGGAGGATTTGCCGGCGCTGGCCGAACAGGTGAGCGAACAGGCCCTCGATGAGCGCATCGAGGCACAATCTACCGATGACGTTTGCACCCTCATTTACACCTCTGGCACCACGGGCCAGCCCAAGGGTGTGATGCTGAGCCACCGCAACCTTGGCTGGATGGCGCAAACCAGCGTTGAGGTCTATGGCTGTAATTCCGACGAGCGCATTATCAGTTATTTGCCCCTGAGTCATATTGCCGAGCAAATATTCAGCCTCTATGTGCCCATGCACTGTGGTGGCTGTACCGCCTTTGCCGAGAATCTCGACGCCCTCGGTGACAATTTACGGGACATTCGCCCGACCAGTTTTATCGCCGTGCCAAGGGTCTGGGAAAAAATTCAGGCGAAGATGCTCAGCGCCGGTAAGAATAACCCTGCCCTGCGCAAAAAGTTTGTCGCCTGGGCGCGCAATCAAGGCCTGGCCGGTGGCTATGCCCGGCAACAGGGCCAGACACCTCCCCTACTTTACAAACTTGCCGACAAACTGGTGTTTGCCAAGGTGAGACAACAGCTGGGCTTTGAGCGCTGCCGTCATCTGCTTAGCTCCGCCGCGCCCATCTCCCTCGACACCCTGGAGTTTTTTCTCAGTTTGGGCCTGCCGATTTGTGAAATTTATGGCATGAGCGAATGCGCCGGTGCTGCTACTGCCGCTCTCGCCGAGCGTTACCACAGTGGCAAACTGGGCCGCTGTGTACCCGGTGCGGAAATACACATCGCAGCTGACGGCGAGATATTACTGCGCGGCCCGCATATTTTTGCCGGCTACCTCGACAATGAGGCCGCCACCCGCAAGACCCTCGACTATGATGGCTGGCTGCACTCCGGTGATATCGGCACCATTGATGATGAGGGCTTTCTGCAAATAACCGGCCGTAAGAAGGATATTATTATTACCGCCGGTGGTGAAAATATTGCGCCCCAGCTATTGGAGGGTAAGCTCAAGGCCATTGCCGCCGTTAGTCAGGCGGTGGTAATTGGCGATCAGCGCAAGTATTTGTGCGCCCTGATTACCCTGGATGGCGAAACTCTAGCTGACGAACTAAAGGCTGCGGGCAGCGGTGCCAACGGCCTGGCTGAGGCCGCGTGCTGTGAACACCTTCAGGCCCATATCCAGCGCCAGGTTGACGCCATTAATCATGAGCTGGCCCAGGTGCAAACCATTAAAAAATTCACTATTTTGGCAGAGGACTTCAGCATAGAAGGCGAGGAACTAACCCCAACCATGAAGATAAAGCGCAACATCGTCAGCCTTAAATATCAGCGCCAAATTACTGCCATGTATTAAATAAAACAGCTTATTGTCGTCTTTATTTTATAAAATAATCCCCACATTCCCCCATCATCATTCGACTCACCCCAAGCCTGCTTAGCGTGCACCCGCGCTGACCCGAACTGGTGCATGAATACTATTCATCCCTATTCTCGATCACCATATCGGGGAGAATGTTTGCAATTACCTCGGTCAAAAGAACCAAAGAACACACCAACCCACTGTTTTTTATAGAAAAACAATAGTTGGCCCGCTAGTTGCAATACCCACACAGGTTACCCGTGTAATACGTTTTACTTCCTATAACTCTTTAAGGTGGATAATGAGCGAAGCCCAGATCAAACTCCTGGACCTATCGAACAGTTCAATAAAAACCCTACACGTCGCATGGTTTGCCTTCTTTTTGACCTTTGTGATGTGGTTCAGCCACGCGCCGATGAAGCCCTTCATTATGGCCGCTTTTGATATGAGCAATGCCCAGTGGAAGGCCCTGCTGATACTCAACGTGGCACTGACCATTCCCGCCAGAATTGTCATCGGTATTCTGGTCGACAAGTTTGGGCCTCGTATTGTTTATAGCGGCCTGTTAATCACCTCCTCATTTTTATGCTGGGGTTTTGCCTTCGCACAAAGTTACGAGCAACTGGCATTGTTTCGCTTTCTATGTGGCTTTATCGGCGCTGGCTTTGTGATAGGTATTCGCCTGGTTGGCGAATGGTTTCCAGCCAAAACCGTGGGTTTAGCCGAGGGCATTTATGGCGGCTGGGGCAATTTTGGTTCCGCCGCTG
>MAAU01000060.1:0-13963 GCA_002162825.1 Gammaproteobacteria bacterium 54_18_T64 | reverse complement strand
CTACGGTGGTGACGAGGGCTGGCGCTATGCCATAGCCACCACCGGCGCCGTGGCCTTTTGCTACGGGTTTTTCTTTTATAAGGTTGCTCGCAATACGCCCAAGGGCTCAACCTATTTCAAGCCTAAAAAATCTGGCGGCCTCGAAGTATCAAATAAGCGCGACTTCTACCTCTACTTGGCGATGAACATACCCATGTATTTGGCACTGGCGGTACTGGCCTGGAAACTGTCATCACCCGCCGTTGGCCTGCTAACCAACGCCTATACACAGATTATCTGGTTAATTCTGGCCCTGCTTTTTATCTACCAGGTGTACAGCATTTATCAGGTCAACAAGGAGCACCTGGAGCATGGCTTACCCGAAATGGAGCAATACAAATTCAAGCAAGTCGCCATTCTGGACTGGGCCTACTTTGTCACTTTTGGCTCCGAGCTTGCCGTGGTCTCGATGTTGCCCGCCTTTTTTATGGAGACCTTTGATCTCAGCCCGGTGATGGCCGGCATGCTCGGCGGTGCTTTCGCCATTATGAATTTAGTCGCGCGCCCCAGCGGTGGCTTTCTCTCCGATAAATTTGGTCGCAAGAAAACCATGTCTATTCTGGTCGGTGGCTCAACCATCGGTTATCTCATACTATCGATGGTTGAGAGTAGCTGGAGTGTTCCCCTTGCCATGCTAGCGCTCATGTTCTGCTCTTTCTTTGTGCAGGCCGGAGAAGGTGCCGTCTTCGCCATGGTGCCACTGGTCAAACGCCGCATGACGGGGCAAATTGCCGGCATGGTCGGCGCCTACGGCAACGTCGGCGGCGTGACCTTTCTCACGGTGTACTCCTTCGTCGACACCTCGACCTTCTTTATGATTATTGCCGCTGCCGCAGCAGCTTGCCTGGTACTGGTACAGTTTATTGAAGAACCCAAAGGCCATATGCACGAGGTGATGCCCGATGGCACCGTGCAGTTAATTGAGCTGACGTAAACCTTGCAAGCCCCACTCAATAAAAAATACCGAGCTTGCTGCAGCGCTAGCTCGGTATTTTTTTACACCGCCCTTCTTTCGTTAAAGCACTGAAAAAAACATTTTTAACCCCAACAAAACTAGTAATATTGCAAATATCAGGCAGAAATTAACGCCATGTATTAATGCTGCCCGCTTCATGTGGCTCCACCGCTGCCGCCACCGGCGCTGTGCCTAGTATATGTCCCGTCCTAAAATACGTTGACGTTTTTTGACGAAACCACTTCCATTTCGAAATGGCTTTTTTTATGCGTGTCTTCTGGTGTTTACATGCCACGCCTCAAGTGCGGCCTAAGTCGACTGTAGATCGCAATGGATTGCGCCACCAGTGTCTTCGCCTCCTCAAAGGTCTTACAGCGATAGAGCAAAAACTCCTGCTTTAAAGCACCATTGACTCGCTCAGCTAGGCCATTCTGATAGCAATCGTAGCCACCGGTCATGGGGGCTTGATATTGTGCCGCTCCAATTCACGCTGATAAAGGCTTGGGCAATACTGACTGTCGCGATCGGAGTGATGGATCAGCGGCCGTTGCGTTTGCCGTTCGCGTATTGCCCGTTTCATCGCTTTAACGGTATCACTGGCCTTCATCTCTCGCCTCACCTCATGTCCCATGATCTTGCGACTCGAGGCATCGGTCACCAACGAGAGGTAGTGAATACCCTCATCACTTTCAACATACGCAATATTGCTGGCAAACACTTGTTCGGGGTGGTTAATGACGATGCCCGATAGCAAGTTGGAATGCTTTTTCATTCAGTGTTTACTATAGGTAGTCTTTGTGTAACTGCGCCTGGGTTTTACCAAAAGGCCTTATCCCTTTAAGTAGGTAAACAGCCCGTATCGACCCAATTTAATCCCACTTTCGACGAGCTTTGGCGGGATGAGGTAATAGAGTTTGCGGGCGCCCAGGCGAGGAAGGTAGCGACGGAGGTCGTTAACCCATTCCTAGACCAGTGCCAATTCAGCTTGCCTACGCTGTTCGCATTGGTAAATCGCTTACCGGTAATGCCAAGGAACCTGCTGGCTCTGCTCAGGCTTACTTGTCGCTGGACCTGCAAGCGTCTCGCTCCCTGGCAATGAACTTTTTCCTGAGCCCAGCCCCCTGCTCGGCATCAATGATATCAATGACTTCGTTAAGCAGTAAATTCCGAAGGCGTTCATCGTAAAGTTCACGCTCTGGCTGCTTGATGACCTAGGCAGGGGTTTCTTTGGCTCTTGGTGTGCTGGGCACCGTTAACCTCACCGGCTGGGACCAATCCATCTTACCGTGCTTCCGCAGCCAGGTAAGCACGGTACTACGGCCCTGTATGCCGTAGGTGACCAGGGCCTGTTTGTAGCTCATATCGCCTTTTCAACACTGGCAACAACCCGCAATTTAAAGCCGAAAGTGTAATCACGCTTTCGGCGAGTTGTACTGTTGATGTCCATTATAGGTCTCCAATGGGTAAACCTATTTCAGGACGGGACAGTACGGTAATAAAAAAACCGGCCCCTAGGCCGGTTTTAAAACTACTTGAGATATTACTTTAAAAAGTCATTTGATAGGCCACGGCCGCCCAGAGGTTGGACATTTCTCCTTCTGTGGTGCCGTTTAGCATCAGCGATCCCTTGCCGCCACCGACCTGACCTTCAATACCGGCGCCGGCCTTAAACCAGTTGCGGTCGTATTCCCGGGCCTCTAGGTCAAAGGCAAACAGACCGACTAAATCACCGGAAACCCCCTCGCCCTTGTCGTCAAAGCGATGGGCGGCCTCGAGATTGCCTCGCAAACGACTGGTGGCGCTGAGGGCATAGTTCGCATTAAAGCCCAAACGCAATTCGCTGATGCTTTCTTTGCGGCTGGCAAAATACGCAGGGAAGCCACCGCCGGTTTCGGTATAGCTGCCGAGTTGTGAATCAACAAAATTAACATCCACATAGGGGCTGAGCTGGGTCTTGCTGACGCTGAGGGCATTTTGCCAGTCGATGCGCGCCCGTAGGCCCCAGGTCTGGCTATCCGGTGTGGCCCTCGAGCTATCCCGCAAGCCGGCATTAAAGTAAGCCCGACGGATGTCAACCTCGCCCCTGTGGACATAGGCACCAAGGGTGGCAAACACACCCGGTGTGGACAGCAGGGGGAAAATACCTTCCACACCGATGTAGTGGCCATCGGCATCCGTCTCGCCATCGAGAAAGGTGTTTTGTTCGGCCCAGGTTTTACCCAGCGTCAGGTTAATTTGCGCAAAGCCGGCATGGTAACCAAGGCCCATCTCCGCCAAACCCGATGAGCCATCGCGATTATCGTGCTCATCGACACTCCAGTCACCGGCCAGCCAGGCCGTTTTACGCCCCTCGGCCACGTAGCGGGAGAGGGGGTCACTGTGGGCGCCATTAATGATCAGCCCCACCGAGCGCACGGTTCTAGCCAACGACTCAGCACTGCTATCGAGGCTGTTGGCGATATCACCGGCCGCCGTCACACCACTGCCGCCATTCACGCCCACCCGCGCAATATAGGCCTCCGTACCGCCATTGCCAAAATCACCCGTACCCACCACCACCGAGCCGTCGTCGTTGACAGCGCGAGCTCCCTTTAGGGATACCGCCCCGAGGCTAACGCCCGCCGCTTCTAGCCACTGCGCGATGGAAACCATGCCGCCGTCCTGAGTCCAGCGATAACCCTCGCTGCCATTGCCCGACGCACTCTCACCGACCACCACCGTCCCATCGGCATTAACCCCCCGCACTCGAGAGAAGAAGCCACCACCGCTCAAATCCCCTAGACCGACCATGCCGCCGGCCTCGGTCCAGCGAAAGGCCTCATAACCAAGGCTTGAGTAGCCGTCACCGACCACCACCGAGCCATCGGCACTAACGCCTCGGGCATTGGAGTTAAAGCCGCCACCGGCCAAATCCCCCAGGCCCACCACACCGCCGGCCTCGGTCCAGCGAAAGGCCTCAGGGCCATTGCCCAAATAAGCAGAACCGACCACCACAGAGCCATCGGCATTAACGCCCCGGGCATAAGAGCCAGCCCCCAGGCCAACCATGCCACCGGCCTCGGTCCAACGGAAGGCCTCACCGCCAATGAACGAGCCGCTGAAGCCGACCACCACCGAGCCATCGGCACTAACAGCGTGGGCCTCAGAGAGATCGTCGTCACTGTTTAAATAGCCCAGGCCAACCATGCCGCCGGCCTCGGTCCAACGGAAGGCCTCATCGCCAATAACCCCGCCGCTGTAGCCGACCACCACGGAGCCGTCAGCATTAACACCCCAGGCTACAGAGCGAAAGTTGCCGCCACTTAAATCGCCGAGGCCAACCATGCCCCCGGCCTCGGTCCAACGGTAGGCCTCAGTGCCAGAGCTCGAATAGCTGTAGCCGACCACCACCGAGCCATCGGCATTAACACCCCAGGCAGAAGAAAAAAAGTCACCGCCGCCTAGCACCCCCAAAGGGATGACAGCGCTATCGGCCTTTGCTGCAGGGCTGCTGATGGCCAAAGTGGTATCGGTCGTAAATGGAAGGTAGTGCTTGATAAGGTTTTTTTTAAGGATGTTGCGCTTTGACAAAAATTGACATCCCTTTAAATAGCCCTCGCCAACCATGCCGCCGGCCTCGGTCCAACGGGAGGCCTCATTACCAGAGCTCGAATAGCTGTAGCCGACCACCACAGAGCCATCGGTATTAACACCCCAGGCGGAAGAACAAAAGTCACCGCCTAGCACCCCCAAAGGGATGACAGTACTATCGGCCTTTGCTGCAGGGCTGATGATGGCCAAAGTGGTAGCGATCGTGAATGGAAGGTAGTGCTTGACGAGGTTTTTTTTAAGAATATTGAGTTTTGACAAAAATTAACATCCCTGTATTGTTTTTGAAAACCGCGGGGGTATTGACAAGATAGCACCCACATTATCGAGAAAATTAGCAACAACTAGAAATAAACATCAACCTTAAATATTACAGGCGACTCGATAGGGGACTTTAATAAATTCAACGTTGAACCTACATTTTTTAGGCCTAATGTTGATTTCAAATCACTGAAAAAAGCATTTTTAACCCCAACAAAACTAGTAATATAGCAAATATCTTTTTCAATACCGGCACCGGCAAACGGTGCACCATGCGCGCACCAATAGGGGCGGTAAAAAAGCTCACCAAGGATATCAATAACACCGCCGGCAAATAAATAAAACCAAAGGTGTAGTTTTCGGGAGACGAGTTGGCCCATCCGTTAATTAAATAACCCGCTGTGCCGGCCACCGAAATAGGCAGGCCAATAGCCGCTGAGGTGCCAATGGCTTTTCGAATTTCAACATTCTGCCAGGCGAGAAAAGGCACCGTTAGGGAGCCACCACCGATGGACACCAGGGCCGATACCGAACCGATACCAGAGCCCGCCGCCAATAGGCCCGCCGTGCCCGATAACTCCCTGCTCGGACTGGGCTTTTTATTGAGAAACATTTGCACCGAGACCGCACACATAAAGAGGGCAAAGAATATCGCCAAATGGGCCGAGCTAATATATTTCGCCAGGAAGGTCGCCACAAAGGTGCCGACAATAATACCCGGCGTCATGCCCCTGACCACAGCCCACAGCACGCCGCCATTGGCGTGGTGAGCGCGCAAGCTCGCTAATGAGGTGGCAATAATAGATGCCATCGACGTGCCCAATGCCAGGTGAACGACCTTTTCGACGGGAACGCCCTGCAATAAAAAAATCGAGGTCAGGGCCGGTACCATAATGCCACCACCGCCGATGCCCAGCAGCCCGGCCATAAAACCAACAAAGGAGCCTAGCAACAGAAAGCTCATCACCCACTGCACATCTAACATCTTACCGCCATCAACATTTCTCTTAAGACAATACCGCCGTGGTACAAAACACGGCACCTAGCAAATAATCGATCGTAAAATACAGCCCCATCACGTACAAAAAGCCATGTGTGTGGCCAATGCCAGTCACCCCGACAAGCCCATGGGCGCCCTTGAAGAATATCCCACCTTCTGACTCGATAGTACGCTCAAATGTACACGAGAGTGACCCGGGCAGAGATAAAACGGGCAATCTGACCACAGCGCCCCCGCTAAACCCTCGCCTCACTGAGCATTGACTAGCCCTCGAATAATCGGGCGTAATTTAAAATTAATAAAAATATATTTGGCTCTCTGTACTTTTTACGGCTAGAATCAAGTTTGTATTTATGTTAACAGTCGACATCGTAATGTCTACACCATCTTTCAAGGAGCTTAGGATGGACGCCGCAATGGAATCTGCCATGGGAAGTGACAATATCGCTATTGTCATTGATGAAAGGTCTAGCACCGGGGCAATAGTCGCCGCAGCCCTAAGAAAATCGGGCTTCTTCATCGCCCACCCCCTGCAAACTCTCGACCCCAACCTGCAGGCAATGGAATTAAACCAGGTCCTCGACACTGGCGAAGATGATTACTATAACGACCCACGCAAGCACACCACCATTGGCCTAAACGAACTCTGCCAGACCGCCTTTCCGGTCTGGGCCAAGCAAACCAGCTCTTGCTCGGAGATGCTAGAGGCCGAAATCAGCGACATTACCCTCTCCATTACCACCATGGCCACTGGTGTGTCTTCCACCATGAAGCTCTGCCAAAGCTCCATTCAGGAGGTCGTCAAGCGCGCCGAGTCCAGAAGAGATGGTTCAAACTCAAGGGAAAAGATGCAGGCCGTCGCCGATGCTTTGCGCCTGACCGTAGAAAGCCGAGGCACCCTACTCGACGATGTAAAGACCCTGGGACCCTTAACCCAAAGCCTCGAGACCATGGCCGGTAGTGTGAAGGAGATTTCCACCCAAACTAAATTACTGGCTCTCAATGCCACCATAGAGGCTAGCCGCGCGGGTGACGCCGGTGAAGGCTTTGGCGTCGTCGCATCGGAGGTGCGCACCCTTGCCATGCGTTCGGCAGAGATAGCCCATGACATGGTACTTCACTCCGAAACCATTCAAGAGAAAATAAGCAACGCCCAAATGAGCGCCGACCAGGCCGCCGACACGGAAGAGGCTCTGGTCAGGACCTCCAATGAAAACATGAGCGCCATCCTCGACTATCACGACACGACCACTCACAACTTACACGCGGCATTGGAAGAACTAGCGAAAATCGACCAACAACACCAGGACAGCGTCACTAGCGCCATTGTTGCCCTGCAGTTTCAAGATAGGGTGTCTCAGATTCTCAATAATGTCACCACTAGTTGCGAAGATGCCCTGGCAGTCCTCGGCGAAGCTATAGCCAACGACACGAGATGCATTGACCACGAACCCTGGCTGGCAGATATGCTCAAGCGTTTTACCACCACAGAAGAGCGCCGCAATCTACACCTGGTTCGCAACGAAGAAGCCTCAAGCGACAATGCAGTGGCGGGTGAGGTCGCATTTTTTTAGTGAGCTAAAAACAGCCCCGGGGTTCTTGTAAGCAGGGTTACGAAAGGCCAATAAACTCTAGCGCTTCACTCAACTTATGTACGGCTATCACCTCCATACCCTCAACCGCCTGACGCGGGGCATTGCCCGCCGGCACGATGGCCCGTTTAAAACCGTGCTTGGCGGCTTCGCGCAGACGCTCCTGACCGCTGGGCACCGGGCGAATTTCTCCGGCCAGGCCCACCTCGCCAAACACCATTAAATCTCGGGGCAGGGCACTGTCGCGAAAACTCGATACCACCGCCAGTATCAACGCCAGGTCGGCACTGGGCTCCAGCACTTTGACGCCGCCGACGACGTTCACAAAGACATCCTGATCGCCGACCATCAAACCGCCGTGGCGGTGTAGCACCGCCAGCAACATGGCCAGACGATTTTGATCGAGACCCACCGTGACCCGCCGCGGATTGCCGAAATTGCTGTCGTCAACCAGGGCCTGTAATTCCACCAGTAGAGGGCGCGTGCCCTCCCATACCACCATCACCACGCTGCCCGAGGCGACTTCATCACCGCGCTGCAGGAAAATAGCCGAGGGGTTGGCCACCTCTTTCAAGCCCTGCTCGGTCATGGCGAAGACACCCAGCTCGTTAACCGCACCAAAGCGGTTCTTGTGGCTGCGCAGGGTGCGAAAACGCGTGTCGGCGGAGCCCTCGAGCATCAGTGAGCAGTCGATCATATGTTCCAGTACCTTCGGCCCGGCCAGCGAGCCCTCTTTAGTGACATGGCCCACCAGCAGCAAAATTATGCCGCTCTGCTTGGCCAGGCGAATCAGCTGTGCGGCACTCTCGCGCACCTGGGAAACACTGCCCGGCGCCGAGCTGATATCTTCGCAGTGCATCACCTGAATGGAATCGACCACCAGTACTTTCGGTTGCTGGCGCAGCGCCGTGGCACACACGGTTTCGGCCGAGGTCTCAGCCATAATATTGACCTTGTGGGTGGGCAGGCCCAAACGCTGGGCCCGCATCGCCACCTGCTGAGGGGACTCCTCACCCGTGACGTAGAGGCATTTATGGCGCTCCGCCAAGTGACACAGAGTTTGTAACAGGAGGGTACTTTTACCCGCCCCCGGTTCGCCGCCAATCAATACGCAGCTACCTGTCACCAGCCCACCGCCCAGCACCAGATCAAGCTCACCGGCCCCGGTGGGGATGCGCGGCAACTCATCAATGGCGATATCGGACAGCAGGCTGACATCGGCATCCGCAGCCCCGGCATAGCCACCGCCCGCACGCCCTGCAGAGGGCTTGAGTGCCGCAATGCGTACCTCACTGAGGGTATTCCAGGCGCTGCACTCGCTGCACTGACCCTGCCATTTTGTGTAATCTGCGCCGCAGTCATTGCAGACGTAAGCCGAGCTCTTCTTTTTTGCCACCAGCTATTCCACCTCTATTTCACCAGCCGGCATCCTACCGTGGCTGTCGCGGCGGGACAATCGCGGCGCCCCTGTCTCTCGATTTGCTCACTGTCGTGACGATATTCTCCGGTGCCACGAGGGCCAAACCGGGGCAAATCTGCTAGAGTGGCGGCATGTCATTGATCCCCGAAACGCCCCTGTTTTTTTACCCCCAGCTGGCCGCTGCACTGGGGCTTGAAGAGGCAGTGATGGTACAAACCCTAAAGGCCTTTCTGGAGCGTGGCGAGTGCGATAACCAGCACGGTTTTGCCTGGCTCGAGATCAATGCCGACAAGTTATTACAGGCCCTGCCCTTCTGGCAGGAGGCCGATATTCAAGGCATTACCACCAACCTGCGCGAGCAGGGCATATTACTGATCGGCGCGCAGACCTTCCAGGCGGGCGCACGCTTCCGCTTTGCCATCAATGAGCCGCACAATAGCCCATTGCCGGCACCAGCTGCGGGCAATACTCAGCCCAGCACTAGCTTGAGTCCCAGGCCCCAGCGCCAGGCCCCAGCGCCAATCCCAGCGGTCCCAGCGCAGCGCGCCCAGGCCATTACTAGAGGCTGGCAACCGGAAAATGACCTGCTCGCTCAACTCGCCCAGTACGGTATTCCCCAGGACTTTGCCCTCGAACAGGTCGGCGAGTTTGTCACCTACTGGACCGAGCGCAACGAGCCCCGATACAGCTGGGGCTCACGTTATTTGAAACACGTGCTGCGCCTGTGGCGCAAACAGGAGACCCGCAGCGCGCGCCAGAGCAAAGAGGTCGCAATTAGCGAGGGTTGGCAACCGAGCCTCGATGCCCTCGATATTCTCACCCAGCAGGCGGGTATTAATCGCAACTTTGTCGAAGACGCCATTCCCGAATTCATCCTCTACTGGCAGGAGCGCGGCACCAACTCCAGCACCTGGAATTCGCGCTTTATTCAGCACATTAAGCGGCAGTGGGCGAGCTTCACTCATACTCTGCAAATGGATACCGCACCGCGGCCCATTGCCGACGACTGGCAGCCCGACGAGAGCGTGTTCGAGATACTCCACATGGGTAATATCGACCGCAACTTCGCACAAAACCTGGTGCCCGAATTTATCATCTACTGGCAGGACAGCGGCCACCTGGTCAGCTCCTGGAATACCAAATTTCTCCAGTTTGCGAAAAAACAATGGGCCTACACTCACCAGCAGGCCCTCAACACTGCCGACACCAAGACGATGACACAGAGCCATGGCAAACAACGAACTGATCGACCAAGCAGTACACGACATAGAAGCCTCGCAGAAGACCTCAACGACCGCAGCTGGGCAACTTGATAACGAAGCACTACAAGACACCATTAATCAGATCTTCGCCCTGTTTCGGGTTAATTTTCACAACCAATTTTACGCGGCCTTCAACGACACCTCTCTACTCAACCAGGCCAAACAACTGTGGCTTGATTCCCTGCGCGACTACCCTATCCAATATCTACTGCTCGGTGCACGGCAAATTATCGAGCAATCGGAATACCTGCCTACCCTGCAAAAAATGATAAGTAGCTGTGACGAACAGGGCTCGCGCATTGGCCTACCGGCCCCTCGCGAGGCCTATCTACAAGCCTGCCTGGCCCCCCACCCCAAAGCTGCACAGCGCTGGAGCCACCCCGCCGTTTATTTTGCCGGCCAAAAAACCGGCTGGTTTGATCTCGAAAACCAAAATGAAAAAACCACCTGGCCAATCTTTAAGCGCCATTATGAAGAGCTGCGGCGCAAGGTTTTGTGTGGTGAAGAACTGAAAATAGCAGTACCGCCCGAATTGCCCCCGCCCGGCAAACCCCAGTCAAAAGAAGAGCGACTGAAGCAAATGCAGGCGCTGCGCGAGAAACTTGATTTGTAGTCATTAGCCAAAATCCACTCAATAATAATTCAAAGTAAACTATCAATAACTAAGGATAAAAATAATGGGCGCACAACAAATCGTATTAGTCACCGGCGGCGCCAGAGGCATTGGCGAAGCCATTTGTCGCGTCTTGGCCGAGGCCGGACATAAAGTAGTGGTCACCGATATTTCTGTCAGCGCTGCGCAAAGCCTGGCCGAAGAACTCGGTGGCCTGGCCGTAGAAATGGATGTCACCAGTGCCGACTCCGTTAATGCAGCGGCGGCAAGTATTAATGAACAAATCGGCCCGCCCAGCATTCTCGTCAACAATGCCGGCTGGGACAACCTGATGCCCTTCCTCGATACCGATGAAGATTTTCAGGAAAAGGTCATCGCCATTAATTACGCGGGCCCGGTGCGAGTTTGTCGCGCCTTTTTACCCGGTTTAATCGCCAACGGTAGTGGCCGTATTATTAATATCGCCTCCGATGCCGGGCGCATAGGCTCGGCCCTTGAAGCCATTTATTCCGGTACAAAGGGTGGTTTAATCGCCTTTTCAAAAACCCTCGCCAGAGAATATGCGCGCAATCAAATCACTGTAAACAGCGTCTGCCCCGGCCTCACCGATACACCCCTGATTGGCGAAATTACCGCCATCAACCCCATTGCCGACCGAGGCATTGCCGCAATTAAAAAATCACTGCCACTGGGGCGCATGGGACAGCCCGAAGACATCGCCCACGCCGTGGCCTTTCTCGCCTCCGAGCAGGCCGGCTATGTCACCGGGCAAACAATTTCGGTAAGCGGCGGGGTCTCCATGGCCGGATAAGAAACCCACCACCAAGTCAGCTATACACCTATACTTAAAGCCTATTCAAACTCGGTGGGTGCGCCCCTATCAGGTATAGGCAAGCACAAACTGTCTACAAACCCGCGGGCGTGCTGCGCATAGAAATGCGGGGTAGCCAGTTACTAAATACCCAGATCATTACCCTGCGACTCACCATCGAAGACAATAAATCTCTAAGATTTTGACTATCAACCGACAATTAACGCCCGGGATATATATGAAATTATTAATACGAAATTTGGATCGACTCACTACAGAAGACGAACTGAAAGTCTTATTTCAAGAATTCGGTACAGTTCAATCTTGCGACTTGGTAATCGATCGAGAAAGTGGCGCGTCTAAAGGTTTTGGTTTCATTGAGATGCCCAAGCCAGGTGAAGCAAAAGCCGCTATCAAGAATATCAACAACAAAACCATTGGCAGTAATAAAATACGCGTCAAGAAGGCTGAAGATAAAAAGCCACAAAGTTAAGCACCAGCGGTCACCGGACTGGATCTCCGCAAGCGGCCCGCACCAACGGCGCTAGAGCTCCAGCCCACCCATGAAGGAGAGCACCTTCTAATTCAATAAAATATCTATAATTGAATCTATGAAAACGGAGATAAAAAATCCACGACGAAGGATTTAAATAGCCCCTTCAGGCTGTCCTGACAGCTTGCCCTACCTGCTAAGAAGGGCTTAAGTCAAACACCTCACCGGTACTGAGCCCTCAAGTACCGAGAGAACAGAACACCCAGCTATACTTTTTCGCAATCTTTCCTATACTGAAATCGAGCATCGCATTTTTCTCAAGCTTAGAATAAGCCAACAACCTTGAAGCCGGAATTCTCAATCAGTTAGCGCCTATTTCAAGCCTGCCTTTGTGCTCAAACACATAATAAAAGTAGCGCATAACAAAGGAAAAAGCTGCTTATGAAGATTGCCCTGGCGCTGATTTTTATGGTGGTTTTATCGGTTGTTTTTCATCTTGTATCACCCTGGTATTTAACACCCATTGCCTCCAACTGGACGGCCATAGACGACACCATTAGCCTGACTTTCTGGGTCACGGGCCTGGTGTTTATTGCCATCAACTTATTTCTCGCCTACGTCATTATTCGCTACCGTGCTCGCCAGGGTGCCAGGGCTGCCTACGAACCGGAAAACAAGCGCATTGAAATTGTCCTCACGGTACTAACCACACTCGGCGTAGCAGCCATGTTAGCCCCCGGTTTAATCGTTTGGGACGAGGTGATTAGCGTGCCCGAAGAGGCCCATGTGGTCGAGGCGATTGGCCAGCAGTGGCAGTGGACCTTTCGCCTGCCCGGTGACGATGGCCAGCTGGGCACTGTCGACTCGCGACTGGTGACCCCCACCAATCCCTTTGGCATTAACCCCGCAGACGCCAATGGCCAGGACGATATTCTGGTGGATAGTAACGAATTGCACCTGCCCATCGACCAGCCGGTGAAGGTCCTGCTGCGCTCGAAAGATGTGTTGCACAATTTTGCCGTACCCCAGTTTCGCGTCAAGATGGACCTCGTACCCGGCACCACAACCTATCTGTGGTTTACCCCCACCCGGGAAGGCGCTTTTGAAATTTTGTGCGAAGAGCTCTGCGGCCTGGCTCACTTCACCATGCGCGGGCGGGTACTGGTCGACAGTGTGGTCGACTATCAACAATGGCTCAGCCAACAGCCCACCTTTAGCCAGAGCCAGGAGTTTGTCCACGGTAAACCCGAAAATGGCCAGCAGGCCTATGCCATGTGTGCGGGCTGCCACGGCCAGCAGGGTGAGGGCAACCAGGCCCTCAATGCGCCGAAGCTGGCGGGCATGGGGCACTGGTATATCGCCCGGCAATTGTCCTACTACCAGCAGGGCATCCGCGGCAAACATGAAAAGGATATTTATGGCCAGCAGATGGCCCCCATGGCCGCCCTGCTGGCACAGCCCAACGCCATAGCGGATGTCTCTGCCTATATTCAAAGCCTCGATAGTAGCCCTGTGGCCAACACTCTCAAGGGTGATCCCGAGCGTGGCCATGGCTTCTACTTTACCTGCGGTACCTGTCATGGCACTACCGGCCAAGGTAACCGGGGCTTGAATGCACCGCGTTTAGCCGGTCAACACGACTGGTATATCAAGCGGCAACTGAAAAATTTTAAACAGGGGATACGTGGCAAACACAAAAAAGACTTATATGGCGTGCAAATGCGCCTGATGGCTAGCATTTTACAGGACGAGCAAGCCCTGGACGATATTGCCGCCTACATCAACACCCTGTAGCTAGCACCCCATTGTCCATGAACAACAAATAATAATGCCATTACCAAGGGACTAGAGATGCCACACACCGCCATTGCCGACCAGCCCGATGAGTCACACCACCCGACTAAATTTATCTGGAAATATATCTGGAGT
>MAAU01000025.1 GCA_002162825.1 Gammaproteobacteria bacterium 54_18_T64 | reverse complement strand
CACCACGCGCGTTGGCTCCGGCCCCTTTCCCACCGAATTGTTCTGCGAAGTGGGCGAGCACCTCGCCGCCAAAGGCCATGAATTTGGTGCCACCACGGGTCGCGCGCGACGCTGTGGCTGGTTCGATGCCGTTGCCCTGAAGCAGGCCGTGCGTATTAACAGTGTCTCGGGTTTGTGTTTGACCAAGCTCGATGTGCTCGACGGCCTCAAAGGCATCGATATCTGTGTCGCCTATGAAGACAAAGACGGCAATCAGATTAGCGCCCCCAGTCATGCCGATGACTACGAGAATATTGTCCCGGTTTACGAAACGATGCCCGGCTGGTCGGAGTCGACGGTTGGCGCGAAAAGTCTCGATCAATTGCCCACTGCGGCGCGCAATTATATCGCTCGCATCGAAGAGGTTTGTGGCGTGCCCATCGACATCGTTTCCACCGGCCCCGACCGCGTTGAAACGATCGTGCTGCGGCACCCCTTTGGTGCTTAAGTCATAAAGTAAAAAGTGATAGGGCACCCCCAAAAATAAAATAACTTTAATAAAGGAGTGAACTATGAGTATCAGAGGAAAAGCCTACATCGCGGGGGTGTACGAACACCCGCTGCGGGAGGCCACGGGTAAAACCGTCCCCCAGTTGCATGCCGAGGTCGCCAAGGGTGCACTGGAAGACGCCGGTCTGACGAAAGACGATATCGATGCCTACTACTGTGCCGGTGACGTGCCGGGCCTTGGCCCGCTGAATCAGGCGGAGTATATGGGCTTAAATGTCGCCCAATTTGATAGCACGGAAGTGGGTGGCTCGTCTTACGTAGCTCACGTCAATCACGCGGCCCAGGCCATCGCCATGGGCCACTGCAAGGTTGCCTTAATCACCCTGGCCGGCCGCCCTCGCGCCGACGCCAAGGAGAATTACCGCACCCGCCCCGGTGGCGGCCCACCTGCGGACTACGCCTTTGAGGCACCTTTTCGCCCGGTGGTGACCAATATGTACGGCATGGCGGCGATGCGTCACATGCATGAATACGGCACTACCAGCGAACAGCTAGCCTGGGTAAAAGTCGCCGCTTCTCACCATGCTCAGTACAACGAGCACGCCATGTTGCGCAACGTGGTGACGGTGGAAGATGTGGTGAATTCACCGATGATCAGTGACCCCCTGCATCGTCTCGATTGCTGTGTCATGAGTGATGGCGGCGGCGCGGTTATTGTCGTCGCTCCGGAAATTGCTGCCCAGTTAAAACGCCTTGTCGTAAAAGTACTCGGGGCAGGCGAGGCGATCAAACACCTCAATGGTGGCAAGGTTGACTTAACCTACTCCGGCGCTCGCTGGTCCGGGCCCAAGGCATTTGAAGAGGCGGGTGTGACACCGGCCGATATTAAATACGCCTCTATTTACGACTCCTTCACCATCACCGTGGTGGAAACCCTGGAAGACCTGGGCTTTTGTGCGAAGGGTGAGGGCGGTAAATTTGTCGCCGATGGCAACCTGATTTCCGGTGTTGGCAAACTGCCCTTTAATACCGATGGCGGTGGCCTGTGCAATAACCACCCGACGGATAGAGGCGGCATAACCAAGGTCATCGAAGCGGTGCGTCAATTGCGCGGCGAAGCCCATCCCAAGGTACAGGTGGCCAACTGCGATATTGCCCTGGCTCACGGCACGGGTGGTTTGTTGGGATCACGCATGGGCAGTGCGACATTGATTATGGGGGGCGCTGACGCATGAGCGAATTAAACGGCATGAATCGACCCAGTAAGGTGCGGGCGCCACGGGTCAATGACGAAACCAAAGGTTTTTGGGACGCGACTGGCGAAGGCAAGTTGTTGGTAAAACACTGCAATAGTTGCGGTGAAAATCATTTTTACCCACGCACCTTTTGCCCCTTTTGCTTCAGTGACGATACCGAGTATTTAGAAACAGCGGGGCGCGGCACGATTTACACTTACAGTGTGATGCGCCGCACGAAGGAGCCATGGGCCATTGCCTATGTGACTCTCGATGAAGGCCCCACGATGATGACCAATTTAATCGACTGTGATTTCGATAAGCTTGAAATTGGCCAGCCGGTAAAAGTGGCATTTATCGATACGGGGGAAGGAACGGCGGTGCCATTCTTTGCACCAGCCTGAATTTATTTTTTAATTAACAGAAAAGAGTGGTAGGTAATCAGTGAAAAATTTCAAAATTGCAGTATTGGCTGGTGATGGTATTGGCCCAGAAATTATGACCGAAGCACTTAAAGTGCTGAAAATCATCGAGGCACGCAATGATGTGAGCTTTGAACTGATGCCCGCCGCTTTTGGCGCCAATGCCTATTTCGAGTGTGGCCACCCCTTTCCGCAAGCGACTATCGATATTTGCGATGCCGCCGATGCCATTCTCAAAGGCCCCATTGGTTTAAGTCATGAAGCCTCGCAAAAAATCCCTGTCGATATGTTGCCCGAACGTGCCGCGCTGTTACCCATGCGTCGCCGCTATAACACCTTTGCCAACTTCCGCCCGGTGTCTCTGCCCAAAGAGCTGGCCCATTTTTCACCCCTGAAGCCAGAAATTATCGGTGAGGGCATTGATTTAATTATGGTACGTGAACTGGTTGGCGGTCTCTATTTTGGTGAAAAAGAAGTCGGCGTCAACGAAGAAGGTTTGCGCTATGTGCGTGAAACCCTGGAATACGATGAAGGCCAAATCAGCCGTATCCTCCACGAAGCCTTTAAAATTTCTATGCGCCGTAAAAAGGTGCTGCACAATATTCACAAAAGCAATGTCTTGAAGTCCAGTGTGCTGTGGAATGAAATTATTGAAGAAATTGCCCCGCAGTACCCCGAAGTTAAAGTGGTTCATATTTTGGTTGATGCGGCAGCAACTATGTTGTGCTTAAACCCCACCCAGTTTGACGTGATGGTGATGGAGAATATGTTTGGCGATATTCTCAGCGACCAGGGCGGCGGCATTCTCGGCTCCCTCGGTTTAATGCCCTCTGCCTGCCTGGGGCCAGATAAGGCCTACTATGAACCCTCCCACGGTTCTGCACCCGACATCGCCGGCAAGAACATCGCCAACCCCTATTCGATGATAGGCTCGGTGGCGATGATGCTGGAAAATAGCTTTGATATGGGCGATGAGGCGGAAAATGTTTGGGCCGCCATGCAGGGTGTCTTTGCCGATGGTTTTTCCACCGCCGATTTAAGCAAGCCGGGTTCGGGTGTCACCATGATTAATACCCAGGAGTTTGGTGAGCGAGTAGTGGCTAAATTAGAGGCGCAAACACTCTAAAATAGAAAAAACATGAGTTAGTGCTTGTAGGGCGTCTCTAAAATGTGCAGTTTTAGCGACGCCCTAAAATAATAAAAACTAATAAAAGAGACAACTAATGCCACCCAAAAAATTGTCAGCCTTTCACCAGTTTATGCACAAAATTGCCTCCAGCAGTGCCGGGGCCTGGTTTATGGCCCGCACCCAGCATCACCTCGACCGCATCGTCTTCAAACTTTCCGGTGGCCGCACCACCATGGCCGCAATATTGACCGGTCTGTCGGTGGTGGTACTGTCGGCCAAGGGTGCGAAAAGTGGTGTCGTTCGTGCCATCCCCCTACTCTGTATCGAAGATGAAGCCGAGCCCGGCATTTTTGCCATCGTCGCCTCCAATTTTGGCCAGGGCCACAATCCCGCCTGGTACTACAACCTGAAGGCCAACCCCCAGGCCAGCTGTAACTTGCGTGGCCTGCGCCAGGATTATATTGCCACCGAGGCCGAGGGCGATGAGTACCAGCGCTATTGGGGGTATGCCCTCGATACCTATATGGGCTTCCCGCACTACAAAAGCCGGGTCGGTGGTCGCCACATTCCCATTTTTGTTATGAAGCCGGTTTCATTTGTCGACTAGCTGGTGGAATTAGCAGGGCACTAGTAATCTCTAAAATAACTATATAAATGGAGAGAAAAATGTCAGCTTCGACGCATCAAAAAACCGTAAAAGACTTTTGCCAAGCCTGGGAAAATCTCGATATTGAGGGTGTGCTCGCTTTGATGAGTGAGGATGCGGTCTATCACAATATGCCCATGGCGCCCCTCGAGGGGCGAGAGCAGATCCGGGTTTTTCTCACCGCCTTTCTCGGTGCCGCCAGTATTTGTCGCTTTGAAATTCTGACTATTGTCGCCGATGAGGAGAGAGTGGTAACAGAGAGGCTCGATAGTTTCGAGTTGGCAGGAAACTTGTTATCCGCATTACCCGTGTTGGGTATCTTTGAATTTAATGCTGTGGGTGAAATTAGTCACTGGCGCGAGTACTTCGACCTAAAAACCTGGGCCGATAAGGGTGGCCCCGCCATTGGCTAGGTTGGCCTGTTTATAGCCCTCGTGCCATAGGCTCTAAAAAGAGATTACATTGGGCCTGGCACTTGTGGGATTCATCGCGCTAAGCCCTCAGCTTCTGTTTCGATGCTCGCTGCGAATGTGCTCCTCAAACAAACCATAACGCCATGTGCGCAAGGCCATGACGACGGTGTAGCCGCTGCGTTTGTCGAACTCAAGGGCGGCATCATGGTCATTGAGCTCGTTAAATTCTCGAACCAGGCGCATTAGTCTGCGTTGGAACTCGCCATTGGATTGCAGGGAGAGCATGCCGTTGAGAACCACGAGGCATTCATTTTCGCTCTGGAAATCCGAGCGAAAAAACTCCTGGCCAATGACCGTTTGAAAAAAGTGTTGAATCGGGCCCTTATCAAGCCAGCTAAAATTTGCAGCGACGCGCAATTTTATGTGATTGTTAGGTAGTAGTTCGATGATTCTCAGCCTGTCCAGGCGCACCAGTTTGCCGATGCATTCGGCCTCAGTAATATCATAAAACTCTGTAATCTGCTTGAAGGACCAACGGTTTAGAACGCAAACGGTGATCAGCAGTAGCACTAAATCATCGGCGATTTCCTGTTCTTGTTGAATACTTAATTGCTGTAGTTGACGTTGATAGCGCTCATTCATCAGTTGTACCAGATCGGAAATTTCCAAACCCAACAGTTGGCAGGTTTGATCGAGCCGGCTTAAGGAAAAACTCTGTTCATTAAACAAGCGCTTCACACTTGCCTCGCTTAAATCCAGCGCCTTTGCGACATCAACATAGGTTTTATTTTGGGCTTTTAGGGCCAGCTTTAGGGTGGATAGCAAGTTATTGGTTTGTGCCATGGTTTTCTCGTGTCTCGAATAATGAGCTGCTTGCCCTTTAAGTATCGTATGTTAATACTTTCGGTTGAGATTTATAGTGCTTTTTTTATTTTAGTTTCGCTTTTTGATTTTGCTCGACATACTGCCGGCTCAACAACACCGGAGATCATTGATGAGCATTTTAAATCGTATAACAGCAAGCTTTAGTGCCTCGGTTGACAAGGTCGTGTCGCAGTTTGAAAACCACGAGGCAGTGATAGACGCATCCATTGCAGATAGCCGAACCCTGGCTGCCAAGGCCCGAGTTCGAAGTGCTGGGGTTGTCAAAGATGGCGATGCCATGCGTCGTAAGCTGAGCGAGTTGCAAAGCATGGAGCTCACCTGGGCCGAGCGAGCCAGAGTTACTGCCGCAGTCGATGAGCAGAAAGCCCTGGCTTGTTTGCAGCGCCGCAATACCTGTCGTCAGCAAATAACGACGCTACAGGAGAGCTTACTACGCCAGGAAGAGGCCGAGCTGCAGCTGGCGACGAGTCTCGAAAAAATTGAAAAACGCCTCGCTGAAGTCATTCAGCAACGCAATGCGATGCGTTCCAGGCACTCAGCTGCAGATGCAATGCTGGTGTTAAATGATGTTGATGGCATGGCGAATAACAATGTCGACGATATGTTTGAACGCTGGGAAGTTGTGCTCAGTGAAGCCGAGCACCGGGTCGGACAGGGTATGCCCATTGATGTACTGGAAAGGGAATATTGCCAGACAGAAAACGATGCGCTGTTGCGGGAGGAGTTAGTTGAATTATTGGGACAAAATTGCACCGCTGGTGCCGAAGACAGTTCGTCAGAGGAAAACGGGCCCGCCAGTAGCGAGGGACATAAGGCTAACATGTATAAAAGTCTTGAAGAAGGGTCGTCAAGCAAGGGAGATTTGTGATGATGAATCTTTCAGCCGGGGCCAAGGGCCTACCTAATATAGACCCCAATAAGCAGGCTGCTCAGATTCCCCCCCCTGAGTCGGATCATGACTTCTCTGGTCTATCGAGACTACTGCGCATCGTGGGTGGTTTCTCGGTGGTTGCCTCAATGTCGGTTTTTTTATTGCAGGGTTGGGACTCGGGAAACGACATTGGCCGTTATTACTTATTGCTCTCACAAAGCGTGCTATTGGCCCTCGGTGGGTTTTTATTGAGTTATTTGATAAAAGAAAATAAAGGGGCCCGCGTTTTTCTCGGTCTGGCCTTACTATCTGTTACCGCCAATATCACCACCTTGGGCGCATTGATTTATTCTTTTGTGCAGTGGGATACCGCACTTACTGACTATCCCCAGATGGCTCGTTGGTCGGCTAGCGATACTCTTTCCATTGGGCTAGCCCTGGGCAGTGCCATCGCCGTCTTGGTACCGGTCAGTATTTTTGGCTTCAAGGTAATGGCAAGACCCGCCGCAAAGGTTTTGGCCATAGCCTTTTTATTTGCCAACGGTTTATTATTGATTCCCGTTCGAGATACAAGCTTTGTGGCCGTTCTTGCCGGACTCATGATATTTTTCACATTGGCATTCAATGCTCAACAAAGTCGTGGCGACGCTGCATTGCGCACTCTGGAGGGTAAGTTTGCACGACTGCTCTTGTTTGTGCCGAGTGTTATTTTATTGGTGAGAAGTACCTGGTTGTATCAAGTCAACGAAGTGCTTTATACCGTATTGGGTCTCATCGTCTTTATGATTCTGCGTACCCTTTGCCAAGGACTTCGTGGTGATTCCAGTATGCGTCGGGCACTGGACTTGGCATCATTACCGGTGGCCGTCGTGGTGGCGATACCAGCGGCATCCCTGCTGGATAATTTGCTAGTGACGAATATTACTCTGCCGGCCTTTGCCTTAATTGCCAGTGCCCTGTTTTTCGAGCTTGCGGGGCGCACTGCAGTTGCCGCCGATAGAGTCAGTATATTATGTGCCGCCAGTTTGCTCCTAAGCGTCAGTTTTCTCGCAAACCTGCTGTTTCAGTACGGCCCTTTGGCGGGCATATTGAGCTGTTTGGCCGGGCTTGCGGTAATAATAATGGGCTATTGGATAGCACAGCGTTCAATTGTACTGCTCGGTGCGATGACCAGTCTGTTGGGGTTTCTCAGTGCGATTTATGCCTTATTGGGGAATATTGATTTATTGAGTTGGTCGAGCCTCGCCGTTTTGGGCTCTCTGGCTATTGTCATTGGCTCCATTGTCGAGCGCCACGGTGTCGCCATTCAGCTGCGTATTCATGATGGACTTAAAAGGGTGCAAAAAATTTCATTGCATGACCGTGACTAATTAATATTGAATTGACAATTTTTGGGTAACTGTTAACAGCCTGTTTTCCGAAGTAAGTGAGGATATTAGCTGTTAACTTTTATTCTTATTAGAGTGATCTTGGCTATTTATAAGGGGTGCAAGTATTTAGCTTCAAAGTCGGGTTTGCTAAGGCTGTCCCAGTCATCGCTTCGTTTTTGTACGACTCCCTTGTAGTGACAGTGATGTCGATTGTTAGTGTTAAGGAGCCTCTGATTAAGTTTGGGAGAAATGGAGGGCGAGCTAGAAGCTTTTGATTCACTAACACTAGGTGCTTTAAGTGAAGTTAACAACGAAGAAGCTGAAAATTTATCCGTCAGAAACGAGTTTATGACTTGTTCAGATGCACCATAAGTCATTTGATAATTATCCCTTACACATAAAGGGTGATTTGATCTATAAAAATACAGTTGTCGGGTTTTCGAGAAAGGTTTTTATTACTTGAGTTCAAATACTGTCAACGCGCGACATTGCAATCCATACTGGTGTTTATGGGCGCCCATCATTCTTACCAAACCCGCTACTTGGGCCGGTTTGGCCACTTCCAGACAATCTACCCCTCTCTTTTCCGTCGCGTCAAAAACGTGCCGTGGCGGCGCGAGAGGATCACCACGGCAGATGGCGATTTCATTGACCTGGACTGGCTGGTCAACGCTCACCCGCGACTGTTGCTACTCTGTCATGGCCTGGAGGGTAGCAGCAATACCCACTATATAAAGGGCATGGCCCTGGCCTGTGCCAGCGCCGGATGGGATGTGGTGGCCTATAATTTTCGCGGCTGCAGTGGCGAGCCCAACCGTCTGGCGAGGAGCTATCACAGTGGTTCCAGCGATGACCTGGCTTTCGTCATTGGCCACTTACTTGCTGCTCGGCCTTATCGCAAATTGGCGCTGACCGGCTTTAGTCTCGGTGCTAACCAGATATTGAAATACCTTGGCGAGAGTCGCGACGACAGGCCGCCGGAGTTATGCGGTGCTACTGCCATATCGCCCCCCTGTGATCTCTCCGCCTGTAGCGACCATCTTGAGCAAGCCGATAACTGGCTTTATAAGGTGAGATTTCTGCGTAGCTTACTGGCCAAAGTTAAAGTTAAGCGATCTTTAATTGAGGCTGAGATTGGCGCCCTCAACACTAAAAAATGTCGCAGTATCAGAGAGTTCGACGAGCACTTTGTCGCGCCCCTCAATGGCTTCGCCAGCGCCGAGGACTACTATCAACGCTCCAGCTCCAGGCAATTTCTATCGACTATTGAGCACCCCGTTCTTTTACTGTCATCTTACGACGACCCCTTTCTGCCCAATAGTTGTTATCCAAGCGCTGTGGAAATTGACAATCCTAGAGTGCGACTCGCCTATACCCGCCACGGTGGGCATGTCAGCTTTATGCAAGCCCATCCCCAGGGGTGGTATTGGGGCGAACAGCAAAATGTAGAGTTTCTTGCGCAGATAGCCAGTAGCAAGTAGCTAGGGGCAAGAGGGGCATTAACCTAGTGTCTTAAATTCAGGCTTGCGTAATAAAAAATCTGCCAGAATTTGGTAACGGCTGCCTTCGGGGCTGAGATGACTGTTCAATAACTGCACCCTGTTCAGGGTAACTTGCCTATCAAGTTGCAGGGCGTCAATATCCGCAATAGGCGAGTCGCCTGACAAGCTTCCCTGGCGCTGCCCTTCGTGCCCGTGGCCCACAGGGGCTTTTATGCGGGCCAGGGTAATGTGCGCCTTAAAAGCCCTGCGCTCCTGGCGCAAGCCCGCTATTTTACAGAACTCTTGAATTCGCCCATGCAATTCGAGCAAGGCGTCGTTGTTGACCAGGAGTACGGCAATGATGGGGCTATTGGCATGGGGGAAGCGTTTGACGGCCTCAATCTCGGTTTTAACAGACGGCCTTGTCGCCAGAGCGTTGGCCAGCAATTTTATGATCTCACTCGCCCTGTCCTGCGGTATTTGACCGAGGAAAGCCAGGGTGATGTGCCAGTTCTCAGGGCTTACCCAGCGTATTTGCGGTGCTGGCTTGGGGGCATCGGCACTAGCCTTGTTGAATTGTACTTTTAGGGGGGCAAGGCTGTCACACAGCCATTGCTGCGTGGCAACCTCAAGAGGCATGCCGATAAAGGCGCGTAGCTCGCCATCCTTCCTGGTCATACCTAAATGATAGATCTACTGGCGAAAATACACCACGCTGCTCCTGGTTTTTGTGTCGTGGGTAAAAGGGCCCCGGCCCTGTGCGCTACCGGGGCCTTACGCATAGCCTTAACTTATCGTGAACGATGGGCTTGGGTGCCCTGGTAGCACGAGAGCTTTGTTGCACTGCAGATATTATTGGCAAGCTAGTGATCAATCCGGCTACAGGGAAGATCATTAGCTAGCCCTTAGTTGAATGAAGTATTTTTAATAAAACGATACACAAAGCGGTCTGTTTTTTTACGAATCGCCCCATTAAACACAGTCAGCGTGCGTGCATCACTGGGGTTACGTAGTACTTCCGACGCACTATCAAAAACAAAGCCGGCACTTTCAATATCCTGCTTTGCAAAGACCTCATCAATTCTATGTAAATTTTGCGCGGCGCTCATGCCCGTATCCGCAATGGCCGCATGATCAATAACGACAAGCACACCACCGGGCTTTAAACTTTCACGAATTTGGCGAAAGAAATTTTCTCTATCGACCTTGGGCCAATAATCGGCTGTGAAATAAACATCGTGATAGATCATCACCATTAGCACCATGTCTAACGAAGATGCTTCAAGCTCAAGCATATTGATCTCTTTAACAAGCCGGCTGACATTGGGCAGGCGACCATCTTTGAAGCGCTCTGCGGCTTCTTCGCCCGTTATACTTTCATATGTGGCATTAGTGTGTGAAATAACGCGCCCATCGGGGTTAACGGCATAGGACAATAATTCGGAGTAATAACCACCCCCCGCAAACAAGTCGAGCACCGTCATACCGGGCTTCACCCCAATAAAATCAAGAACGGCATTTGGTTTGCTAGTTTTATCACGTTCACGGTCTGCGGCACTACGTGCCGGGTTGTCGACTGCACCATAGGGTGCAGCAGAAATACTGACATTCGTTGTTAAACCAAATAGCATTAGACTCAGCATTGCGATTATTTTTAGCATTCCATTGCTCCAATGTTGTCCGCATTATGTAAAAAATCTAATTTTTATTCTAAAATACCAAACATACAATGCCGAATCAGGCGCAGCATCGCAAGATTAAATCCAATTACTGAATAGTCGAAAGTTTATCGCGGTCTAGAGAAGTGACTGCCGGGCAAAATTTATTCTCTGGTATACAAACAGCAACACCTTTTGATTGAAAACCTATGACAGACTCTTTTATTTCCTCTGTAACTCAGTGTTAATTAGCAGAACCTATCAGTTCTAAGAAAATATCTCTGACTGATTTTTTAACAGGGGGCCTGCCGACAGGGCTCGACACTGCAGTCATCGCTCTCTGCGTCGCGGGCTAGATTCACCTATGCTGAACGAGTCATTGCGGGAGAGCTAGGCTGTGTGTTTCGTCAGGCTTGAAGGGCTGTACTATCACTACCGGCAGCGGGGTCAGCGCGCTGGCGGGCAACAAAGTCAGGCCGTAGACCTGCTCGACGGTGTCAGCCTTGAAGTGAAAAGAGGCGAGGTCGTCGCCATCCTCGGTCGCAGTGGCTCGGGTAAATCCACCCTGCTCAATCTTATTGCCGGTATCGATTTACCCCAACGGGGCCGGCTCACCATTGGCGGTGAAAATACCCTACAAATGTCCGAACAGGCCCGCACCCTGTTGCGGCGTCGGCACATCGGTTTTATCTACCAGTCCTTTAATTTGATAGACACCCTCACTGCGGCAGAAAATATCGCCCTGGTAGCCGAACTCAATGATCATCATTCCGAGCTGGTCGACGCGAAGGTCGATCACTGGCTGGAGGCTGTGGGCCTGACAGCCAAGGCGCAACACTTTCCCGATCAACTCTCCGGTGGCGAACAGCAGCGCGTCGCCATTGCCCGAGCACTGGTGCACCGCCCGGCGCTGCTCTTAGCCGATGAACCCACCGGCAATTTAGATGCGGCCACCGGTGGACAAATATTGAGCCAACTGCAGGGCATGGTGCGCGATCACCAGACCACCTTGTTGGTGGTGACCCACAGTCTGGCGGTGGCGCAAACCGCCGACCGCATACTTACCCTTGAACAGGGGCAGCTGTCCGAGCGCCAGGGTGACTTCACTTGGTGAGCCGGTGAATATCTGGGCCAGGCAGAGTGTGCGCTTTCTGCGCCACCACCGGGCTCAGACACTACTGACGGTGCTGGGTATCGCCCTGGGTGTGGCGGCGGTGGTGGCCGTTGATTTGGCCAACAGCAGCGCCAGACGTTCCTTTGCTTTGTCCCTACAGGCCTTGACCGGGCCCAGCACTCACTTTCTCAGTGGTGGCCCCACGGGTCTCGACGAGACTCTCTATCCGCGTTTGCGCCGCGAGCTTGGCCTCCGCAAGGTGGCGCCACGCATCCAGGCTAGTGTGCGGGTGCAGGGTATGACCTTTACCCTGTTGGGCATGGATGCCATTGCCGAGCAGACACTGCAAAGGCATGGCTTTGCCGGGCCAGGGGGCAGCGAGCTCGGCGAGCTATTGTCCCACCCCAACAGGGTCGTGCTCGAACAGCGCACCGCCGGCAAGCTGCAATTAGAGGTGGGCGATAGTTTTGAACTGAGTTATCAGGGGCAAACCAGCAGCGTCTACCTGGCCACGACCTATATCAGCCCCAATCCGGCGGCCAGCTCCGGCCTTATTTTTACCGACTTAAGTGTCGCCCAGGAAATTCTCGCTCGTCTGGGCACCCTCGATCGCATCGACATGATTCTTAGCCCACAGCAACACCGCAGCCTGAGTCGTTGGTTGCCAGGCTCGGTGCGCCTGGTCGCAGCCGACAGTCGCAATCGCGCTTTACAGCAAATGACCGAGTCCTTTCACATCAACCTGGCGGCCATGAGCCTGTTGGCGCTGCTGGTGTCGGCGCTGTTGATCTACAACACCCTGACCTTTGCCGTGCTGCGCCGCCGCAGCCAGCTGGGTATTTTGCGCAGCCTGGGGCAAACCCCCGGTGAGCTGTTTAGGATGGTTTTAGTCGAGGCCCTGGTGCTGGGTGTCATCGGCACACTCCTGGGTCTTGTCCTTGGCCTGGCCTTAGGCCAGACCCTGGTCAACCTGGTGACGCGAACCATTAACGACCTGTATTTCGTATTGAGCGTGCGCGAGCTTGGCCTCGATCCCTTCAGTCTCCTCAAGGGGGCCGCGCTGGGTTTGGGTGTGACGCTATTGGCGGCCCTGCTACCCGCTCGGGCGGCGGCTTTAACTCGACCCATTACCGTGCAACAGCGCTCGTCGCTGGAGCAGCAGTGGCGGAGCCAAGTTCCGCGCTTCAGCCTCTGTGGCGGGGTGTTGTTGGCGGCCGGCGCCGGCTTATTACAGGTCGACAAGCTGAGCCTGAGCCTGGGTTTTTGCGCGTTGAGCCTCTTGGTGCTGGGTTTCAGCCTGCTCATCCCCCTCCTGGTGTTGGCCTCAAGCCGCTTGGCCTTGTACTTGTTCAAGCCCTGGCTCGGGGCTGCCAATATCTTTGCCCTGCGTGGCATCGCCGCCAATCTGAGTCGCACCGGGCTGGCGGTGGCGGCACTCTGCGTTGCGGTAGCGGCGACGGTGGGGGTGAATATTATGATCAGCAGTTTTCGCGCCAGCGTGAATAGCTGGCTCGAGCAAAGCCTGTCGGGGGATATTTACATTGCCACACCCGGACGCGCTTCTAGCCGAGCTTCCCCGGGGCTGCCGCCAGAGTTGGTGCGCCGGCTCAGTCAATTGCCGGGCATCGTGGGCTACAGCAGCAGTCGCAGTGTTGAGGTGGAGACCGAATATGGCTTGCAGCGCCTGCGAGCGGTGGCCAGTAGTGCACAGCAAGCCAGCCCCAGGCTGTTGCACGCCGTCGCCGCTGCGCGAGCCCGTTTTAAGCGCGGTGAGGGGGTGCTGATCTCCGAGCCCTTTGCCTACCACCAGCAACTATCTGTGGGGGACAGCCTGAGGCTGTATGCGCCGAGCGGCGCCCTTGAATTACCGGTGCTCGGGGTGTTTCGCGATTACCGCTCCAGCCGTGGGCTGATCACCCTGTCACAGACCTTGTATCAACAGCACTGGCGGGATTTTGGACTCTCGTCGCTGGCACTTTACGGCGGCGAGCAAAGCTCTCAGCTGGCACTGCTGCAAAGGGTCAAAACCCTGACGCGCGCCCAGCCCGGTGAAATCCTGGTCGGCTCAAACAAAGAGCTGCGCCAGGCCTCCATGACCATTTTTGACCGTACCTTTGCCGTCACCCACGTGCTGCGCCTACTCTCCATTGTGGTGGCCCTGGTCGGCATACTCAGTGCGCTGCTGTCGATACAGCTCGAACAAAAAAAGCAATTTGCCATCCTGCGCGCCTGTGGCACTACGCCGCGACAGGTGGTTGCGGCCATCCTCCTGCAAACCCTGGTGCTGGGGGCCATATCGGGCATCCTCGCACTGCCCCTGGGTTGGTTAA
>MAAU01000015.1 GCA_002162825.1 Gammaproteobacteria bacterium 54_18_T64 | reverse complement strand
CACTGCCTTTTAACACTCATCAACAAGGGAAAACGATGAAAATACTGAAAAAGACACTCGGCGCCTGCCTACTACCGCTGGTGCTCGTGGCGGGCACACAGGCCAATGACCACTTTGATAGCGGAGAGGTGAAGGCCATACCGGTCACTGAAGGGATTTATATGCTGATGGGCGAGGGTGGGAATATCGGCGTCTCCATCGGCGACGACGGCACCTTTGCCATTGATGATCAGTACGCGGAGATGTCCAGCAAAATCACCGCAGCCATCAAGCAACTATCCGGCGAGACACCTAAATTTTTGGTCAATACCCACTGGCACGGTGACCACGCGGGTGGCAATGAGCACTTTGGCAAACATGGCTCTATTATTGTGGCCCACGAAAATGTTCGTGAGAGCCTGAAGGTTGAGAAGTCTATTAAGCTCTTCAACATGCACAAGCCACCATCGCCCAAAGAGGCACTGCCGGTGGTGACCTTTCAGCGTGAAATGAGCCTCCACCTCAATGGTGATGATATTCGCCTGCTCCATGTGGCCAATGCACACACCGATGGCGATGCCATCGTCTATTTCACCAAGGCCAATGTCATCCATGCCGGAGATACCTTCTTTAACGGTTTCTATCCCTTCATCGATGTCGATTCCGGTGGTGGCATCGCCGGTATGATTGCCGCCTGTGACACGGTATTGGCACTGGCTAACGACAAGACCAAAATCATGCCCGGCCATGGCCCACTGGCAACTAAGGCAGACCTTGTGGCATTCCGCGATATGCTGGCGAAGGCACAGGCAAACATTCAGGCCCTGATTGATGCCGGGAAAAATGAAGCGGAAATTATTGCCGCCAAACCCCTGGCCGAGTTAGACAAAGAATGGGGCGATGGCTTTTTACCTAGCGATATGTGGGTCAAGATTGTCTACAGCGGTATGGTTAAATAATAGTTTTTTGTCGCACAAATTCGCTATTGTGGATTTGTGCGACACAGTCATACTATTCGATAATTCATAGTATCTAGCTACTTAAAAGCAGTATTGAAATAAAATCATCCAATAAAATTAATTAAAGTTATAGCGACTGATGGATCTTTTGTTTTTACTTATTGGTAGTGTCGACATAAGAACTATGGCTTACAAATAAATATAAGATACTTAATTTAGATGTTTTATAGTTATTAATTCACTGATGTTTTTACGAATTTATCGGGCAGCTTTATTTTCCAAGTTGGATCTTGATGTTTTTAATATTAAAGACGTAATTAAATAAACGTAATGTATTTTTTTCGACATAAAATACAAATCCAGTCCACAAACCTCCCCTAAAAAACGCGCGTTCGGCCTGAGGCAATAATCATTGCAGCGGGATATTTGACATCTAAATTGCCTTGATGGAATGCCATCTTAGGGGGAACTAATACAGACTTGTGATGCCATAGAGCTCTCTACAAAGGGCCAGTGCCACCTGGTAGTAAAACAGTTAAGGACGATAGGTTTTTCAGATTAGCTAGTTAGCAATAGTCAAAAATCGTATTCGGTAAGCGAGGCAGGATGACGGCGGGGGATGAAGCCATCGCTGATTAAAATTCGCCCAGTCGCTCAATGTTCTATTATCAAGATTAGGCTCTCGGTTCACAGCGCTGCGAAGTTCATAAACAAATTCTAAGGCTCATTCATGTTAATCAAAGCGAAAAAAAATCTGCTGGAGTCAGCGCTGACACCTGAGAGTGTATACAGCGAGCGCAGGACGATACTAAAGGGCCTGGGTCTCGGCAGCCTCTTGCTGGCCGGTCCATCCCAGGCGGGTTTCTTCTCCAAAGAAGCACCTGTGGAAGTCCCTGCTGCAGCCAAACGCCATGCTTTGCAATATGAAAAAACCTCACCGGCCTCACCGCTTGTCTTGACGCCCGAGAGCAAGATTTTGACCCACAACAACTTTTACGAGTTCGGCACCGGCAAAACGGATCCCTTTAAAAATAGCCAGGGCCTGGAACTAGAGCCCTGGACGCTGAGTGTCGAGGGCGAGGTCGCCAAACCTGGCAAGCTGGATGTTTGGGAGTTGATTAATGGCGCGCAAAAGAAGGGCGCGCAATTGGAGGAACGCATCTATCGGATGCGCTGTGTCGAGGCCTGGTCGATGGTCATTCCCTGGATAGGCATCGAACTCGGTCAAATACTGAAACAGTTCGAGCCCACCAGCAAGGCAAAATACCTTGCCTTTGAAACCCTGTATGACCCGGAGCAAATGCCCGGGCAGCAATCTCGCCGCATCGGCGGTGGCATCGACTACCCCTATGTGGAAGGTTTGCGCATGGATGAAGCGATGCACCCGCTGACGATTTTATCGGTGGGCCTCTATGGCAAAACCCTGGCCCCACAAAACGGCGCCCCGATTAGACTGGTGGTGCCCTGGAAATACGGCTTTAAGGGTATCAAGTCCATTGTCAAAATTCGTCTCGTCGAGAAAATGCCGCCCACCACATGGAATATGCTCGCGGCAAAAGAGTATGGCTTTTACGCCAACGTCAATCCGGCTGTCGATCACCCGCGCTGGTCTCAGGGTAGTGAACGGGTGATTACTGAGGGTGGACTATTTAGTGCTAAACGACAAAAAACCCTGCCCTTCAATGGCTATGCCGATGAGGTCGCCGGTTTATATAGCAATATGAATCTCAAGCAGTGGTATTAGGCCCGAGTTTTTATCGAGTACTGCCAACACTGGCAGGTGGTGGGGCCTTGTCAGTCGACCATCAACTCTGAATTTAGATAATAAACCCTTCGTGTTGCAACCATGTCCCTAAAAAAAGTTTTTGCCCTCGCCCTACATATCGGCGTACACCTAGCTGCTCTGCTTCCTCTAGTCTGGCTGTTTTGGGCCGTGCCCGCTGGCGAACTGGGGGGAGACCCGGTGGAGGAGTTGATTCATTTTCTCGGTCTCGGTGCGCTGCGCCTATTGTTACTGAGTTTATTGATTGCACCTCTGGTGAAGTACTTGCAAATTGCCGCCCTCTTTAAGTTGCGCAGACCCCTGGGGCTGTGGGCGTATACCTGGGCCAGCCTGCATTTTTTCGCCTGGTTAGCACTAGATCTAGTCTTTGAGTGGGGTCTAATTGCGGAGGAAATTATCAAGCGCAGCTATATCCTGCTCGGCTTTAGCCTCTGGCTGATCCTATCGGCATTGGCGCTGACATCGCTGCCACGCTTGATGCGCGCCATGAAAGGAAAGTGGCAGACGCTCCACTGGTGGATTTATCCCGCTGCCATCATGGGCTGCATACACTTTTGGTGGTCGCTGAAAAGTGGTTGGTTTGAACCCGCAGTGTATTTGCTAATCACCCTTGTTCTCATCGCTTTGCGAAAGAAAAAGCTGCTTGGGGCCACCGCCCGCTAGGCGCTATCACTGCCCTAATATTTAGCCCATTCAATGCATCAAGCCCGGCAACCAGGTCACTAAAGCCGGCCACAGGGCCAGTAGTAAGAGTACCGCTAGCTGTATGCCTATATAGGGCATGACGCCGCGATAAATATCACTGGTGAGTACTTCTTTCGGTGCTACCCCGCGCAAATAAAACAGCGCGAAACCAAAGGGCGGGGTTAGGAATGAGGTCTGTAGGTTAACGGCTATCATGATACCCAGCCAGATGGGGTCGACACCCATGGCCAGTAATGCGGGCCCGACAATGGGCACCACTACAAAGGTGATCTCGATAAAGTCGAGAATAAAGCCGAGTACAAAAATGGTCAACATCACCACCAGCGTTGCGCCCAGCGCGCCGCCGGGAATGCTGGCAAAGAGTGATGTCACCAGTTCTTCGCCACCAAAGCCGCGAAAGACGAGGGAAAATATTGCCGCGCCAATAAGGATCATAAACACCATGGCGGTGACCTCAACGGTGCCCTCGAGTACTTCCTGCAGCCGCTGCCGAGAGAGCTGGCGGCGTAACAGAGCGAGCAATGAGGCGCCAAAGGCACCGACGCCGGCGGCCTCCGTCGGGGTGGCGATGCCGCTGAGGATGGAGCCGAGCACGGCAAAAATGAGTAGCAGCGGCGGTGCCAGGCTGAGCAGTAGGGCGCGGGTGCTGACCTTATCCTCGCCATTACCACCGGGTGCGTCGTCGGGGCGCAGTCGGGCATAGAACCATATATAGGCACAGTAAGAGCCGACCAAAATCAGACCGGGAATAACCGCCCCCATAAAGAGGTCGCCAACAGAGACGGTTTTTGGTGCAAAGATCCCCATGCTTAATTGTGCCTGGGCATAGGCGGTGGAGAGAATGTCACCCAACAGCACCAGGGCGATGGAGGGGGGAATGATTTGCCCGAGGGTGCCGGTGGCGCAAATAGTACCGGCGGCAAAGGCGGGGTTATAGCCCCGTTTGAGCATGGTGGGCAGAGACATTAGACCCATGGTTACCACCGTAGCGCCGACAATGCCGGTACTCGCGGCCAGCAGTGCCCCGACCATCACCACGGAGATGCCAAGGCCACCGCGCACACGCCCGAAGAGACGGGCCATATTGTTGAGTAGGTCTTCGGCGAGCTTGGACTTCTCGAGCATGATGCCCATCAAAATAAACAGGGGGATGGCGACCAGGGTTTGGTTGACCATGGTGCCGTAGAGCCGGTTGGGTAGGGCCTGTAGAAAGGCCGTGTCGAAATGACCGATGGCCGTGCCGAAGGCGGCAAATAGTAGGGCAGTGCCGGCCAGTGAAAAGGCCACCGGATAGCCGAGCAATATCACCAGGCAGACAGCGAGGAACATAAAGAGGGGGAGGAGTTCGATCATGGTGTTTATTTAGTCGCTGTCAGAGAGTCGTTTGCGGGGGAGCGCAGTGTGCGGAGGGATTTGAGAAGTTCAGCAAGGCCCTGCAGTAGCAGTACGGTCGGCATGATCAAGAGTAGTGTCTTGAGTAGGTAGACCCAGGGTAGGCCGGCGGACTCGGCGGAACGTTCATAAATAGCCCAGCTATTGCCGACATAATCGAGACTCAGCCAGAAGATAAGGGCGCAAGTGGGCAGGAGGAAAAACACCGCGCCGCAGGCATCCACCAGTGCGCGGCGGCGCGCTGTGAAATTCCGGTAAAAAATATCCACCCGGACATGGCCACCGCGTTGCAGGGTGAAGGCGGTGCCGAGCATAAAAGTAAAAGCGTGGAGATAAATCACGGTCTCCTGCAGGGCAATGGAGCCGGAGCCAAATAAATAGCGCGCCACCACCACAAAACAGGTGCAGAGCATCATCGTTAGCGTCGCCCAGGCGGTGAGCTTGCCACAGAGTTTGGTAAAGGTATCAATGGGGGAGTGGGGGGCTGTCATGGTGTAAACCAGTGATAAGTGTATTAGGGCTTGTGCACTTTTATTATCAATTTTAGCCATCAAGGCAAAGCTTTGATGGCCGCTATGAAAATGACGTTGTCACATCGCTGTCATGTTGTGTACATAGTCTTGTCACTCGCCCTCTCTAGGATGCGCGTACTAGCCCCGTCATTGATGGAAACGTCGCAGGAGACACATATGAAAAAACGATCGAGTACAGTTGCACAATTCAAAGCGGCGGCCCTCGGCTGTGGCTTTGCCATAAGCCTGGCCAGCATTCAGGCTGTTGCCGCGTCGCGAGATTATATCAGCATCGTTGGCTCATCAACGGTCTATCCCTTCGCCACGGTTGTCGCCGAGCGCTTTGGTAAAACTACGCCCCACCCCACGCCGAAGGTTGAAGCCACCGGTTCCGGTGGCGGCATGAAGCTGTTCTGCTCCGGTGTGGGTACGGGCCACCCCGATATTACCAACGCCTCGCGTCGCATGAAGAGTTCCGAATTTAAAAAATGTCAGAACGGTGGTGTGAAGGATATTGTTGAGGTGCTAATTGGTTTTGATGGCATTGTCCTGGCCAATTCGCTCAAAGCCCCACAAATGAGTCTGAGCCGTAAAGACATTTTTCTGGCATTGGCGAAACATGTACCCGCACCAAAAAGTATGCAGGATGAGTTTACCAGCGCTAAAACCCTGGTTGCCAACCCCTATAAAACCTGGAAAGAAATCAACCCGGCCCTACCCGATATGAAAATTGAAGTGCTGGGCCCGCCACCGACCTCTGGTACCCGTGACGCCTTTGCCGAGCTGGCCCTCGAGGGTGGCTGTAAAAAAATTAGCTGGATTAAGGCTATAAAAAAGCGAGACAAACGGGGCTATAAGGAAATTTGCCACACCATTCGTGAAGATGGCCACTACATCGAAGCCGGTGAGAACGACAACTTAATTGTGCAAAAGCTCAATGCCAACCCAAATGCCCTCGGTGTTTTTGGCTTTAGCTTTCTCGACCAAAATGCCGATAAGGTTCAGGGCTCGTTGATCGAAGGGCAGGTGCCTACCTTTGACACCATTGCCGATAAGTCCTACCCCATTTCCCGCCCTCTGTACTTCTACGTGAAGAAGGCGCACATGGGGGTGGTACCGGGCATTGAGGGCTACCTGGCTGAATTCATCAGTGAAAAAGCCTGGGGTGGCGAAGGTTACCTGGCCGAAAAAGGCATGATTCCATTGAGTGCCGATGTCAGAAAAGCCAATGGCGACGACATTAAAGCCCTTAAGTCGATGTCTGGTGAAGGTTTGTAATCAGTCTATAAAGAGAACGTAACAGCTCATTTGGAAGATCGTAGGGCGGCCCGATTTCTATCGGGTCTTTTTCTGAGGTAAACAGATGGGTATAGCTTTGTAAGGGGCCAAACTTTTTAATATGCAAACCTCAAACCTGATTATTGCCTTACTTGTAATGTCTGCTCTGGCTTATTATTTTGGCTACCAGCGTTCCCAGGGCTTTGCTCGCCAGCTTGGCGGTGTGCGCAACTTACACTCTCTGCCAACGTATTACGGTATGAGGGTCGCCCTCTGGTGTGGTCTACCCTCTGTTTTGTTGCTCTTTATCGGCCTGGCCTTTGAAGAGAGCATTATTAGTAAGTTGCTTCTCTCGGGCCTGCGGGCTGACATTCGGCCGAACTCTATTGCCGAATATAATTTGCTAATGAACAAGATTGAAAACCTGGCGAGTGGTGCATTGTCAGCAGAGGGGGTCAGGCCTGCGCTGTTGGATGCCGCTGCCGCACTAGCTTATTTGCGGGATACCAGCCAACGCTTATTCACGGCAATGGCCGTGCTCACTGCGGGCATTGGTGGACTTTGGGGCTGGTGGAAAATGTCAGCACAGCTGCGCGCCCGCCAGCAAGTAGAGAAAGTCTTTAAAGGCTTTTTACTGCTCTGTGCCAGCCTGGCCATTCTTACCACACTGGGTATTTTGCTTTCGGTTATCTTTGAGTCGCTTCGCTTCTTTCAGCAAGTGCCTATTTCAGAATTTCTCTTTGGCCTGGAGTGGAGCCCGCAAACAGCCATACGCGCCGATCAGGTCGGTGGCTCGGGCAGTTTTGGTGCCGTACCCTTATTTCTTGGCACCCTGCTTATTTCATTGATTGCGATGATGGTGGCGGTACCCGCAGGGTTAATGTCGGCGATCTATTTGGCGGAATATGCCGGCTCAAAGGTGCGTAGCTTTGTTAAACCGACATTGGAAATTCTCGCCGGTGTACCCACCGTGGTTTACGGCTATTTTGCCGCCCTAACGGTTGCTCCGCTGATTCGAGCGACCGGCGCTGATTTCGGTTTGTCGGTCACCTCTGAAAGTGCCCTCGCGGCCGGCCTGGTGATGGGTATTATGATTATCCCCTTTATTTCATCGCTGGCCGATGACGTGATTAATGCCGTGCCACAAACCATGCGCGACGGCTCCCTCGCTCTCGGCGCAACCCACTCCGAGACCATTAAGCAAGTCATTATTCCCGCTGCGCTGCCGGGCATTGTCGGTGGCGTCTTACTGGCGGTATCGCGAGCCATTGGTGAAACCATGATTGTGGTGATGGCGGCGGGCCTTGCGGCCAATCTCACCGTCAACCCTCTCGAAACCGTGACTACCGTAACAGTGCAAATCGTAACGCTGCTGGTTGGTGATCAGGAGTTTGACAGCGCCAAAACATTATCTGCCTTTGCCCTGGGTTTAATGTTATTCCTGGTAACACTGGGATTAAATTTTATCGCTTTGCGTGTTGTGAAAAAATATCGAGAGCAGTATGAGTAGTTCATCCAAAGACACAACGCAACAAATTCGAAAAAGCCTCGCCAAGCGCTATCGCGCCGAAAAACGTTTTCGACTCTATGGCGTGCTTGCGATTCTCTTCGGCCTGCTTTGTGTGGCGACATTGTTTGTGGATATTATTGGTAAGGGCCACGGCGCATTTCGCCAAACTTATATCGAACTCACAGTAAATTATGATGCCGACATTCTTGGCGTCAGTGATATTAATGATAAGCAACAACTTGCTCTGGGCAATTATGCCGGTCTGGTTAAGAAAAGCCTGCGCAGCAAATTTACCGATGTCTCCGGGCGCAGAGAAAAACGTGAGCTCTATACGTTGGTTAGTAACAGCGCAGAATATGAATTGGCTGATCGCATAAAAACCAGCCCTAGTTTGTTGGGGCAGTCTGAAAAATTATGGGTGCTGGCCGATGACGATATTGATACGTATTTTAAAAGCCTTAATCGTTCAGACGGTCCCTTCATTGGCCGTACCAGTGAAAAACAACAGCAATGGATACAGTCGCTGATTGATGAGGGGGGAATAAAGTTACGCTTTAATAGCAATTTCTTTAAAACCGGTGATTCCCGTGAGCCCGAGCAGGCCGGTATTGGTGGTGCGATTGTTGGCTCATTATTTACGCTATTTATTACCCTGGTTATTTCTTTCCCAATCGGTGTTGCCGCAGCCGTATATCTCGAAGAATTTGCACCCAAGAATCGCTGGACAGATTTTATTGAGGTGAATATTAATAATCTGGCAGCCGTGCCTTCCATTATTTTTGGACTTTTAGGTCTGGCAATTTTCATCAACTTCTTCCATGTACCTCGGTCTGTGCCGATTATTGGTGGTCTGGTGCTTGCGGTAATGACCTTGCCGACGATTATTATTTCCAGTCGCGCTGCGATTAAATCGGTGCCGCCATCAATTCGTGAAGCCGGGATTGGTATTGGTGCGTCCCCGGTGCAGGTGGTTCTTCACCATGTTCTACCTTTGGCCTTACCTGGCATGTTAACCGGTACTATCATTGGTATGGCCCAGGCCCTGGGTGAAACCGCGCCACTGCTAATGATTGGCATGGTGGCCTTCATTGTCGATGTGCCCGGTGGTTTTACCGACCCCGCCACCGTTTTACCGGTGCAAATATTTCTGTGGGCAGATAGTCCTGAAAGGGCGTTTGTTGAAAAAACATCGGCAGCCATTATGGTGCTGTTAGCCTTTTTAATTACCATGAATACCCTTGCCGTGGTTTTGCGTAAGCGGCTGGAAAGGCGTTGGTAGTGAAGTACCCGTACAGCGTTTTTAATCTAGAAAATAATTGCTGAAATATGAGCGTTCAAATATGAGTGTTGCAACGATGAACCTTAGGGCTGGCGAGTCTACAAAAAATGACCTTGATATCTCACCCGAGGACAGTGTTGTAGAAGACACGGTGGGCACTCCCTTTGTCGATGACCCTAAAATACGCGCCCGCAACGGCAGTGTTTTCTATGGTGATAAACAGGCCATTTTTAATATTAATCTCGATATTGGCAAGCACGAAGTCATCGCCATGATCGGCCCCTCGGGCTGTGGTAAGTCGACCTTTTTGCGCACTATCAATCGTATGAACGATACGGTTGATGGCTGTCGAGTGGAGGGTGACTTTGTACTCGAAGAGGACAATATCTATGATTCAAAAATGGATGTGGTCGAACTGCGTGCCCGGGTGGGCATGGTATTTCAAAAACCTAATCCCTTCCCGAAAAGTATTTTCGACAATGTCGCCTACGGCCCAAAAATTCATGGGCTTGCGGGTAGCCGTGTCGAGCTGGATGAAATTGTCGAAAAAAGTTTGAAACGCGCAGGTTTGTGGGCCGAGGTAAAGGATCGCCTGCAGCAACCCGGCACGAGTTTGTCGGGCGGTCAGCAGCAACGCCTGTGTATTGCCCGCGCTATTGCCATTAGCCCCGAAGTCATTTTAATGGACGAGCCCTGTTCGGCCCTGGACCCCATTGCCACGGCGCGTATTGAAGAACTCATCGCCGAGTTGGCAGAAAATTATACGATTGTCATTGTTACCCACTCCATGCAGCAGGCGGCGCGTGTCTCCCACCGCACCGCGTATTTCCATTTGGGTAAACTGGTGGAGGTGAATGAGACCGAGAAGGTGTTTACCACCCCAGAGCACAAATTAACGGAAGCCTATATTACCGGGCGTTTTGGTTAATCACTCGCCTCTGTAAAGGCATCGATAGTTAAGGAGAGGGTTGTGGATAAATTAAAGCTCGATCAGCATATTTCTCAAAAGTTTAATGAAGACCTCGAAAATATTAAAAGCCAAATGCTTGAAATGGGCGGCCTGGTGGAAAGGCAATTGGCCGAGGCCATTAAAGCCCTGGAAAATGCCGACAGTTATATTGCCGAGCAGGTGCTGCGGGTGGAGGATCAAATCGATGAAATGGAAGTTACCATCGATGAAAACTGCGTCACCCTGATTGCCCGCCGCCAACCGGCTGCCACGGATTTACGCCTGGTGATGGTGGTCACGCGCTGCATCCGCGACCTTGAGCGCATCGGTGATGAAGCGCAGAAAATTGCCAAAATGGCCATCAAGCTGGCCGTCGATGGGGCCTCTCCCCGGGGTTATACCGAGGTGCGCCATATCTCCAACGGGGTGCGTAGTATGCTCAACGATGCCCTCAATGCCTTTATGCGCTTTGATACGGCGGCAGCCATTGCGACGATGAAAAGGGATGAGCAAATCGATGCCGATTATAAATCGGCGCTGCGTGAGTTGATGACCTATATGATGGAAGACCCGCGCAGTATCACCCGGGTGATGAATGTGCTGTGGGTGCTGCGCGCCCTGGAGCGAATTGGTGATCACGCCAAGAATATCTGTGAGCATGTGATTTATCTGGTGGAGGGTAAAGATGTTCGCCACGGGCACCTGGACGCCATTGACGAAAAGCTGCGCGCCGACACTTAACAGTAGCCGTGGATGTTAATAGGGAGCCATAGCTCTTACCTGGACAATATTACGGGCTCTTGTAATAGTGAGCCATGAGTGAATTTACTGGTTTTCCCCCACAACTCCTGGCTTTTCTCGATGAGCTTGCGGTCAATAATAACCGCCCCTGGTTTGCCGAGAATAAACCGCGCTACGAAGCGGCCGTGCTGTCACCGGCGCTGGACTTTGTCGAGCACATGGCGACAAAAATCGACAAGCTCTCGCCCTACTTTGAGGCCATCCCCAAGCGCAGTGGGGGCTCTCTAATGCGGGTCTATCGCGATACCCGCTTTGGCAAGGATAAGACGCCCTATAAAACCAACCTGGGTATTCAGTTTCGCCACCGTCGCGGCAAGGATATTCACGCCCCGGGCTACTACCTGCACGTACAGCGGGCCGAGGTCTTTCTCGGTGTTGGTTGCTGGCGGCCGGACACTGCGGCCCTGGCCAAGATTCGTCAGCGTATCGACGAGAAGCCCGAGGCCTGGCAGGCAATACTCAACGGTCGCCCTTTTAAGCGGCAGTTTACCTGGGGCGGGGCTACACTACTGCGACCGCCACGAGGCTACGGCGCCGACCACCCCTTGTTGAGCAGCCTTAAACGCAAAGATTTTATTGTTATTCAAGCGCTCGATGACAGTGCCATTGAGGCCGAGGACTTTGCCAAACAGGTCTTAAAGTCCTTCCGCTCGGCTAAGCCCTTAATGCAGTTTTTATGTGAGGCGCTGGAGGTCGGTTTTTAGGCTACCTTGGTGGCGAGCAAAAATGTCAAGAGATTGACCCAATATGGGAAGTGTGGTCTCATTGCGCCCAGTTTATAGGGGCAATGGGCGGCGCTTATTCTTACTGTTGTCGGTCTGAGTAAACACCCTATAGCTAGCTTTCTAGCTGCCCACCCATAGACGTAACTTCTCTACCAGCTTGAGGAAAGAGCATGTCTGATAATTCACTCGATTTTAGAGATAAGGCCGCCATTGTCGGCATCGGTGAAACCGATTATACCCGAGGTGCACTTCGCCCCTCGGCTGAAATGATACTGGAGTCGACTCGCATCGCAATTGCCGATGCAGGGCTTAAGAACACAGATATCGACGGTATTATATTACCGCCGGTGATGATTACCGCGGAAGAGATTGCCGCCAACCTGGGCATTGAAGACTTGCGCTACAGTGCCTCCATTAATATGGGTGGCGCCAGCCCGGTGACGGCATTGCAAACGGCGGCCATGGCCATCGCCGCCGGCATCGCCAATAACATCGTGGTAACAGTGGGTTGGAATGGCTCCTCGGCTCTGCGCCCCAAGCCCAATGCCAAGTTCCCCGAGCTGATTTCCATTCCCGCTCTGGAACGCACCCTGCAGAATTACTACTTTCCCTATGGCAGCGCCTCACCGGTGCAAATGTACGCCTGGATCGCCATGCGTCACATGCAAACCTATGGCATTAGCCACGAAGCCATGGGTGCGGTGGCTCTGGCCTGTCGTCGCCACGCGCAGTTCAATGACAAGGCGACCACGCGGGGCCAGGAGCTGGACATGGAGGGTTATTTGAACTCCCGCTGGATTTCAGAGCCCTTCCGTCTCTTCGATTGCTGCCTGGAAACCGATGGTGCTTGTACCGTCATTGTCAGCCGTGCCGATCAGGCCAAAGACCTGCGTCACAAGCCGGCCTATATTATGGCGGCGGCCGAGGGTCACCCCTATCCGGCCGATGATATTGCCAATCGCCCCGATATGTTCCACATCGGTCTGGCCAACTCTGCGCCCAAGGCTTTTGCCATGGCCGGTTTGAAGCCGACGGATATGGATTTCATCCAGATTTATGATTGCTTCACCTATGTTGTACTGCTGCAGCTGGAGGCCCTTGGCTTCTGCGAACAGGGCGGCGTGGGCGAGTTTGTCAAAGATGGCACGCTGGAAATTGATGGTAAATTCCCCATGAATACCCACGGCGGTTTGCACTCCCAGGCCCACGTTTGGGGCCTCAACCACGTGGTCGAGGCGACGCGACAGTTGCGTGGCGACGGCGGTGGGGTACAGGTGAAGGATGCGGAACTCGGCCTGGTCACGGGTTGGGGTGATTTTGGTGATGGCAGCCTGGTGATTTTGAGGAACTAAGACGATGACAGACACACAGTTTATTCCAAACCCGGCACCCAAGCCGACGAACTATCTCGATGAGCAGTTCTGGGAGAATTGCGCAAACAAAATTCTCAGTTTCCAGTGCTGTCACGACTGCGAAACCTGGCGCCATATCCCCCGTTTTATGTGTGCTAGTTGTGGCTCCCCCAACTGGGGCTGGCGCGAATCACACGGGCGCGGCACCATCTATACCTGGACGGTTTGCCACATGCCCATGTCCCCTCACTTTGAGAAGGACTTCCCCTACGCGGTATTGGTCGTCGATATGGAAGAGGGCGTGCGCATTACGGCCGGCCTGCGTGGTCTCGACTATCGCGAGCTGAAAATTGGTTTGCCGGTTGAGGTGGTTTTCGAGCCCCTCGAAGAAGGCGGCTACTTGCCCTTTTTCCGCCCCCAGCAAGAGTCCTAGCTTTTCGCTGAGACCCAACGCTGAATAAAAAAGCCGAACTTCTATAAGTTCGGCTTTTTTATGTCTGGCTTTATTACCTGTTTAGGTTTTTAAACCGAGACCCTCCATGCCACTGCGATCGACCACCGGTGCGCGCCTGGTGCCCGGTGCCAGTTTTAGCGAGCCGGGCTCGCGCTCGAAGGAGTCGGTAAGGCCGATACTTTTGGCGTATTCACGCAATTCCGGCAGTACTTCCTTACCGAGCAATTCAATCGAGCGCAGGCGATCGGCATCGCTGGCCACACCCTGGACATTGAAGGCGGTGAGGGAACCGGGGCGAATCACCCGCATAATGGCCTTCAGCTTGGGTATCACCTGCTCGGGGGTGCCGATAACAATTTGCAGATTGTCCTGGGCGCGCTGGTAGGAATCCCAGAGTTTTTGTTTCACCACCTCCATGCTCTCATCGCGCCACTTGCCGCTGCGCGAGGCATCGAGTTTTTCCTTGCTGACGCCCAACCACGAGCCGCCGGGTGTGGCCCTGGCCATGGCGCGAATGGCGCCCTTGGAATTATAGCCGGGGGGCAGGGTGAATTCGGGGCGGCTAAAGCCGTTTTGGCCACCGCCAAAGGAGTAACCGCGGCCAATATCCTGGGCCTTTTCCTCCGTATCGGCAACAAACAGGGGTACCAGGTAGCCAAAGTTTTCCGGCCCCGCCTGGTAGCCCTCCTCCGCGGCGGTATCGGCGTAGAGATCCCATAGGTCACAGGTGGCACTCAGGGCGGAGCCCAGGCCTAAATAGGGATAGCGTTTGCGCGCCGCCCAGACCACGGTTTCGGGGGACAGCACGCCGGGGATCCACTGCTGGGGCATCTCCTGATAGGGCTTCACCCAGGGGTTAATGTGGCGGTAGTGGAAGTGCTTGCCCTCGTAGCGCCACGGCCCATCTTTGGTCCAGCAGTCGAGGATTAACTGGTGGGCTTCGTTAAACATTTCACGGTTGTAGGCCGGGTTGGCATTGTTAAAAAACTGCTCGCTGCCGGCACCGCGCACCCAGCCCGAGACCAGGCGGCCGCGGGAAATGGTATCGATGGTGGCCAGTTCCTCCGCCACACGCAGGGGGTGTTTAATCACCGGTAAAGGGTTGCCAATGAGGATGATTTTCGCGGTCTCGGTGACGCGAGCGAGGATTGCGGCCTCGATGGTGATGACATTGCCCATGCAGTAGGGGTTGCCGTGATGCTCGTTGAGGGCGACGCCGTCAAAGCCCACCTCTTCGGCAAAACAGTACTCGTCAATAAACTGGTTGTAGTCGTCGGCGCCCTTTTTGCGGTCGTAGTACTTATTAGAGACACCGAAAAAGGCCTTGTTTTTGAGGATAATGTCTTCATCAAGATGGCGGTAGGGGCGCTCGGTGAAATAGGCAAACTTCATGTTGATACCTCTGCAAGATGATAAGTTTTTAGAATTATAGGCAGGCGGGTCGGCTACTGCCGGAGGCTCGACCCGCATTATCATTGTTGCTATTTATGCTATCGCAAAAACCTTGGAGGCTTAAGGGCGAGAGGGGCCTTAAGGCTAGCTATTGATGACCGAGGCCGGTCACCATGGAGTATCTCGAAGGCCTAGTGGGCTACGGGCTCGAGGGGTCTGGCGGCAATGACCAGGGCGCGGTAGCGCTGCAGTGCGGCGTCACCGGCAAGGGGGCCAATGGCCGTGGTGATGGTCTTTTGCGTATTGGCGGCCAGGTCGCCAATGGCAATTTGCGCCCCGGCAGCGGTCACCAGGCTACTCGTCGATTCCGTGACGTGTACAACCAGGCCTGAGACGGGAATATTGGTTTTATTGTAAACCGTGAGCAGCAGGTAACCATCGCTAGCCATCGATAGTCGATTGAGAATATAACGGTTGGGTGCCCGGCTCATGTCGAGCAGAACCAGTTTATCGCGTGCCTGGGTGCCGATATCACCCTTAGCCTGGGCGGCCTCTCGGTAGTAGGCGATGGCAGCCTTCTCATTGCCCGCGACCCTGGCAATATCGCCCAGGTAGAGGCTGGCTCCGGGTGTGGGCAGTAATTTCTGACTGTGGGTTAAATCCTCCTCGGCGCCAGCGTGTTCGCCACGTTGGAAGCGCAGCAGCCCACGGGCAAGATAGTGGCTAAAATAGTCGGGATTTTTGGCAATGGCGGTGGAATAGGCCTTTTCGGCATTGTGCGGCTGCTCGAGCATGGCCCAGGCGCGACCGCGCAGTTCCCAGAATTGGCCCTCACCACTTTGCAGTTTCACGGCTTTATCGAGATATTGCAGGGCCCGGCGAGGTTTTTTATCGGCCAGTGCTTGCATCGCCTCGGCCTGAGCCAGGTAGGCGGGCTGGTCTTTGCGCAGTTGGGCGATTTTTTTCTGGAACCCAGCTCGCTGGCTCATACCCCCGGCAGGGTAAGTTTTCACTTTCTCTTTGTTGGCTATAACCCGGGCCTGTGACGGTGGATGGCTGGCAAACAGGCCCGTGAGGAAGTCGTTCCGTCGGCCCTCGGCGAGCTTTACGAAGGTCTCCTGTAAGCGCACTGCTCCCCGGGGGTCGTAGCCCGCTCGCACCATGTACTCCATACCGTAGGCGTCGGACTCGAGCTCCGCATCGCGGCCATAACTCGCCATCCAGGCGCCGCCGCCGAGTTGTGCCGCCATGCCTCCGAGCTCACCCAGACCATTGCTCTGGGCGGCCGCTCCCAGGGCTTGTGCGCCGATATTAATCAGCGTGCCGCGGGTTATTTGTGTGGCGCTGTGGCGGGCCGCAGCATGGACGATTTCGTGGGCCAGCACGGCGGCGAGTTCCGCTTCATCCTGCAGATGCAGCAGGAGGCCGCGGTTGATGGCTATCTTGCCGCCCGGCAATGCCCAGGCATTGGGCACGGGGTTATTGAGCACCACAAATTCATAGGGTAGGCCGGGTCTATCGCTCAGCGCCGCCAGTTTGTGGCCCACGCTGGCGACATAAAATTGTATCTCCGGGTCGATGTAGTAGCGCCCTCCCTGGGCCTGCTGAGATGGTAGATACTGCTGGTGGCCGATGGCGACTTCCCGCTCGGCGGTGACCAGAGACAGCTGGCGCTCGCCGGTCACCGGATTGACCGAGCAAGCACTGAGTATTAGCAGGATGGCACTAAAGCCTAGAAGTAAGTCTTTACGGCGCACAGAATATCTCTCTTAACAGGGGCGGCAGATGTCTCGATCGGATTATAATGACACGCTAGGCTAAAAATAGTTGAAGGATTCTCTGATAAAGGAAGCTGCGATGTTAATGGTGATTTCTCCGGCCAAAACACTGGATTTTGAAACCCTGCCGACGACCAACGAGCACACCACCCCCGACTTTCTCGATGACTCCGCCGAGTTGATTGCACAGTTGCGCGAGATGTCGCCTCACCAGGTGTCGGAGTTGATGAAAATCAGCGCCAAGCTGGGCCAGCTCAATTTTGATCGCTACCTGAGCTGGGATAAAAAATTCAGTCCGGAAAATGCCAAGCAGGCGCTGCTGGCCTTTAAGGGCGATGTATACACCGGGCTGGATGCCCAGGCGATGTCCAATGCCGATCTGCAGTGGGCTCAGGAGCACTTGCGTATTCTCTCCGGCCTCTATGGTTTGCTGCGCCCCCTCGACCTGATGCAGCCCTACCGCCTGGAAATGGGCACCAGGCTGGCCAATGGCCGGGGCAAGGATCTCTACCAGTTCTGGGGCAGCCAAATTACCGATGCCCTGAATCAACACCAGGCCGATGTGGCCTTACCGGTGCTGGTCAACCTGGCCTCAAATGAATATTTTAAATCTGTGCAGACTAAGCAACTTGCGGCGGAAATCATCACCCCGGTGTTTAAGGACTGCAAGGGTGATAAGTATAAAATTATCAGCTTCTATGCGAAAAAGGCTCGCGGCCTGATGGTGGCCTACATTGTGCGTAATCGCCTCACGGATGTGGAGCAAATCAAGGCCTTCGACAGCGAGGGTTACAGCTATAACCCGGCCATGTCTTCGGCCCAGGAGTGGGTGTTTACCCGTGAAGCAGCCGCCAGTTAAGCTCGGGCTTGCCGCCAAGCGATTGGAGTCAAAGTGTGTTAGATAAACCTTTTTCCCAGGCCTGTGAGAATAACCAGCAGGCCATTTTCACCGTTCTCGAACGCGTCTTTACCCAGGCCCAAGAGGTGCTGGAAATTGGCAGTGGCACGGGCCAGCACGCCAGCTATTTTGCCCCGCGCCTGCCCCAGCTGGTGTGGCAGACCAGTGACCAGGCCGACTACCACCCGGGTATCAATGCCTGGATAGCGGACACGAATGCCGAAAACCTGCGTCGCCCTCTGTTGTTAAATGTCGATATGCCCGAGTGGCCAATTGCGGGCGTTGATGCCGTGTTCAGCGCCAACACCTGCCACATTATGGGCTGGGCCAGTGTCGTCAATATGTTCACTCATCTGGCGGATGTACTGGCCCTTGGCGGTACGCTGGCGATCTACGGGCCCTTTAATTATGACGGGCAGTACACCTCACCGAGCAATGCCAATTTTGATCAATGGTTAAAACAGCGCGGCGCACACCAGGGCATTAGAGATTTCGAAGCGGTCGATCAACTGGCGAGCAGAGCGGGTATGAGCCTGCTGGAAGACAATGCCATGCCCGCCAATAACCGCCTACTGGTGTGGCGTAAAAATTAACGGTGTAGCCGGGTGATCTTTGAGCCCTCAAGATTCAAGTTGAACATCAGGCCCTCGTTGGAAAAAATAAAACCGATGATCGGTTGTTGAGCGGTTTTGGTATCGATATCGCCGCCGGCACCAAGGGTGGCGATGGCGACACTGCCGTCGACACCGGCCTCCCAGCCCTCACTACTGCGAAATTTCTTCAGGGCCGCGTGGCTCATAAACAAAATAATTTGCGCCTTGCGCTGGGCTCCCAGTTGAAAGCCGATTGAGGCAGACGCGGTGCTGTAATAGGCGACATTGGCGCCACCGATGCGCAGGGCACCCTCACCGTACTCGCCACCGATACCAAAGCCGGCTTTATAGACCTTGGGAAACACCAGCATGCCCTTGGCTTTTGCCGCCAGGCTTTTACCGGCGGGTGAGGAGCGATAGAACTTGTCCAAAGCCTCGCTGACATAGGCGTCAATTTCTACCTTGCTGGCGGCTTGTACCGGGTTGGCGCACAGGGTGGCGATCAGCAGGCTGACAGCGAGTAGACATTTACCGAGGGTGGGAGCTAGAAAAGGCTGTTGCATAGTCATGATGGGCTTTGTTCTTCCTGTTTATAGGGTAGGGCAGATTTGGCCTGCTCAATATAGCGCTTAATTTCGATGGTTTCACGTTCCAGGAAGTCGGCGATGGCGGTGGCAAAGCCGGGGTGGCGAATCCAGTGCAGGGAATGGGTGGCCAGTGGCTCAAAGCCACGGACAATTTTGTGCTCGCCCTGGGCACCGGCATCGAAGCGCTGCAGACCCCGCTTGATTGCATATTCGATGCCCTGGTAGTAGCAAAGTTCGAAATGCAGAAAATCGTATTCCGCGGCGCAACCCCAGTAGCGGCCATACAGTGTGTCGCCGCCGTGGAAATACAGGGCGCAGGCGATGGGCTGGCCCTTTTTGCGGGCCACCGCCATGGCGATATTGTCGGCCATGGATGCCCCCAGCTGCAGAAAAAAGGCCTGGCTCAGATAGCCCCCATTGCCACTGCGTTTGCGATAGGTGGATTGGTAGAGCTGGTAGAAAAATTGCCACAGTTCGGGATCGATGGCGCTGCCCGGCAGCACTTCCACAGCGATGCCCTGTTCGTTAACGCGGCGTCGTTCGCGCTTCACCATCTTGCGTTTGCGCGAGGCAAAGCCGGCAAGGAAGTGTTCGAAGCTTTCATAGCCACGATTCAACCAGTGGTATTGCACCCCGGTGCGCAGCATCAGGTCGGGGTGCTTGAAGTAGCCCAGGGTGTCGGCATCGGGAAACAGCAAGTGCCAACTGTGGGCCCGCTGTTCGTCGGCGAGTTCGCGCACCTCCTGAAACAGGTTTTGGCAGGCCTGCCGGCGATCGCCCTCACCAGTAAATACCACCCGTGGCCCGGTGGCCGGGGAAAAGGGAATGGCGGACACCAGCTTGGGGTAATAGTCGAGGCCATTGCGCCGGTAGGCATCGGCCCAGGCCCAGTCAAATACATACTCTCCCCAGGAGTGAGTCTTCACATAGGTGGGCATAAAGGCACTGTTGTTGGGGTCGTCGTCTAGCCGAACATGGGCGGGCAGCCAGCCGGTGTCGGGGCCGACGCTGCCGCTGTTTTCGAGGCTGTTGAGAAAGGCGCTGTGCAGAAAGGGGTAGTCATTCATGGCGGGCAAGATAGCGTGATCTCTACGCTTGAGCAAATCGACAGGTAAATGTCGCCCCTTTGCCGAGGGTGCTGGTGATGTCGAGCTCACCATGGTGGCGCAGCAATACGTGTTTGACGATGGCCAGGCCCAAACCGGTGCCGCCAGACTGTGTCGCCCGGCTGCTGTCGGCGCGATAAAAACGTTCGGTCAGGCGGGGAATATGCAGGGGGTCGATGCCCAGGCCGGTATCGCGAATACTGATACTGAGGGTATCGGCACGGCGCTCGATGGCGATGGCAATATCACAGCCCTGAGGGTTGTGCCTGACCGCGTTGTAGACCAGGTTCGACAGTGCGCTGTGCAGTTCCTTGGCATCGCCATCGAGCAGCGGCTGCTGACAAGAGGTGAAGCTGATGTTGTGTTTATGGCCACTCAAGGCCAGGGCATTGTCGATAATGGGCTCAAGCAGTTGGTCGAGAGCAACGGCTACTTTTGGTGGCGAAGAGGTGGTTTCGAGGCGCGATAGCAGTAGTAGATCTTCTGTGAGCAGGTTCATACGCTCGGTCTGCTGACCCATTTGCTGCAGTGCCCTGGGCCAGGCGGCGGGCAGGTGCTGCATATCCTGATCTTGCAGAGTCTCTATATAGCCGGTAAGCACGGTCAGCGGGGTGCGCAGCTCGTGGGAAATATTGCCGACAAATTCTTTGCGCATTTCCTCCAGTTGGCGCAGGCGGGTAATGTCCATAATCACCAGGGCGGTTTCGGCCTTGCCGAATACTCGCGCCGAAAATTGCAGCAGGCGTTGGGGCTCATTGGGTGCGGGTAATTCGAGGGGCAAGTCAAAATTTCCGGCCTGTATAAATTGCACAAAGGCGGGGGTGCGCAGCAGATTGGTGATGGGCTGGTAGAGGTCTTCACTGCACAGGTCCAGCAGTCTAGCGGCCGCCGGGTTCCACCAGTCGACGCTGTGCTCAGCATCGAGAATGATCAAGCCCTCATCGAGGGCGCTGGTGATTTTAACCACCCGCTTGACCACGGCGCGCAGCTCATTTTTGGCGCGGGTATTGCGCTTTTGCAGGCGGTAGAGTTGGTCGGAGATGTCTCCCCAGACGCCGCTGGCATCGGGGGGGATGCCTCGCCCTCCGCTGTCGAGCCACTGGTAGAGGCGGAGAATTTTTAGCAGGGTCCAGGCCATGTACAGGCCGCCACCCACCAGCAGGGTGAGGGCGATATGGCCATTGAAAAATCCACTAATGCCCAGCGCTACTGCCAGCAGTATGATGCGTTGAAGCTCGACTCGTAATCCTCTTTGCACGCGTCAATATTCCCTAAGTTCGTCGGGTGGCCGGGCTATTCGGCGGCCAGCTTTTGCGAAAAACGGTAGCCGGCGCCGCGCACCGTTTGCACGAAGCGCTCGTGGCTATCGATACTGAGCGCCTTGCGCAGGCGGCGAATATGCACGTCGACGGTGCGTTCGTCCATATAGACATTGCCGCCCCAGACGTGATCGAGAATCTGGTCGCGGGAGTAGACTCGTTCTTGATGACTGAGAAAAAAGCTCAGTAGACGAAACTCCGTAGGCCCCATGGTCAGTGCTTGACCATTGATACTGACGTGATGGCTAATGGGGTCAAACAGCAGGCCTTCGACCTGGATGGGCTCTTCCTGAACCTGGCCATCCTGGCGGCGCAAGGTGCTTTTGATGCGGGCGATCAGCTCGCGAGGCGAAAAGGGTTTACTCATGTAATCGTCGGCCCCAGAGTCGAGGCCCTGAACCATATTGTCTTCTTCCGATTTGGCGGTGAGCATAATCACTGGCAGTTTGGCGGTGAGTTCTTCGCGGCGCAGGCGGCGCAGTAATTCGAGGCCGCTGGTCTCCGGCATCATCCAGTCGAGCAGCACCAGGTCGGGGCTTTCATCAATAATTGTGGCGTGAGCGCTGCGCGCGTTGTCGGCCTGTAGGCAGTGATAACCCGCTACCTCTAGCGCCACGGCAACCATGTCGCGGATCGAGCTTTCATCATCGACAATCAAAATGGTGGCTTCTGCCATGTCTGCTTACCCTTATTGAAGTAGGCTTATTAGATGACGTCGGCGTGACAATTAGATGACAGCAGCAGATATTTTCTTGCCGTCAAGCCGCCAGGCGATCAATCACCAGGGCGATAAATAGCCCCAACCCCAGCCATTGGTTATTGCGAAAAGCCTTGAAGCAGGCGTCGGGCTGGCGGTGGCGGGCAAGAACCTGCTGATAGATAAACAACAGGGCGGCGATGAGCACGCCGGCGAAATAGGGTGTGCCCAGCTCAAAGGCATCGCCGGTGACCACCAGCCCGAGCAGGGTCAATAGCTGTAATACGCCGATTAAAAAAAGATCGAGATCGCCAAATAGTATGGCGGTGGACTTAATGCCAATCTTTAGGTCGTCCTCGCGGTCGACCATGGCATAAAAGGTATCGAAGGCCACAGTCCATAACACCACCGCGAAATACAGCACCCAAATCTCTTTCACCAGGGTGCCGGTCTGGGCGGCGAAGGCCATGGGGATGCTCCAGGCCCAGGCCGCACCGAGCACCACCTGTGGCAGGTGGCTGTAGCGTTTCACGAAGGGGTAGATGGTGGCGATGGCGACGCCGCCGAAAGACAGGGCGATAGTCAGGCGGTTGGTCATCAGTACCAGAAAAAAGGCGGCAAAACAGAGGCCGCCGAAGAGGATGAGGGCCTCGCGGGGCTCAATGCGGCCGTCGACCAGGGGCCGATTGCGGGTGCGGGTCACGGCGCCGTCGACCTTGCGGTCGGCGTAGTCGTTAATCACACAACCGGCGGCGCGCATCATGATCACACCGAGCACGAAAATAATGAGTACCGAGGTAGAGGGTAGACCGTCGGCGGCGATCCACAGTGCCCACAGTGTTGGCCAGAGTAAGAGCAGGGTGCCGACCGGTTTATTGAAGCGCATAAGCTCGAAAAAGGCTTGGGTTCTGGAGGCGGTGGGCATGGTTAGTGATGGCCTGCGAGGTCGTTGGGGGCGGAGTTGAGGGGGCTGAAGGTGGGTAAAAAAATCTCACTCACCAGCAGGGCTTTATCGGCGACATAAAATACCGAGCGGCGACCCCATAGCGGAGTGTCAAAGATACCAAGTTCCGGGGGTAAAGCTACCTTTGCTGGTTGCACGCGGGCCAGCTCCAGTTTGCCGCGGCGCATGGAGGGGTCGGCAAACAGCAGAGCGCCAAGAGGGCGCTCATCGAGTTTGCGCAGTCGCGCCAGGCGGCCGGTCAAGCTGCTTAAGGGCAGTACACTGCGGGCGTAAACCCAGGGCTGATCATTGCCGTAGAGCACCACTTCACGCACCACGGCGAGTTGCTGGCGAGGTATGCCCAGTGCCTTGGCCTCGGTGCGGCGGGGTTTGGCTATGCCCTGGCTGAGGATGCGCACTCGAAACTGCCCCGCGCTGGCGGCGATTAAACGCTGGGTCAGCGAACCGCGGTCGAGCAACCAATGGCGCCATTGTGCGGGCACGGCATAGGCGGGCAGGCGGCGGTAGCTCTGCCAGTGGGCTTCGCGGCTGCGAATATTGCTGGTGTCGATGGCTGTCATTGGGCTCGCCCTTGAGCGAGCAGGTCCTTGCGATGGCTATTCATATCGCTGCCCAAGTAGTCCACTGCATCTGTTCTATGTCGTGTGCGATCACTGATCTATCGAATTCCTTGAGCCATTAACTATGCGCCGCCATTGTACTTTTGAAAGCCCTGCAGGTCGTGAAAAATTGCAGGTACTTCTGTCACCACCGGGAAGCCTGTGAGTGGGCCCTGGTGCGATGAGATTATTGTTGTCGAAGCCGGGGCCGTGAAGCGTAGCGACGGGGTCATCGATACAGCGGCCGGTGTAACGCTGTAGTACCATCGGTGCAGGCCTCGCCCGGTTGCGGCGCGGATGAATTATCGATGGCGCTGACGATTGCAGCGCTGAAAACCCATCACAGGAGAATAAAATGACCACAAGTGCGGCAACGAATTACACCACCCTATCCATCGAACACAAAGACGGCGCCGACTGGCTGACCCTGAATCGCCCCGATGCCTTCAATGCCATCGACCAGGTCATGTCCGATGAGCTGCTCGACTACTTCGGCAAACTCTATTTCAACCATGCCGTGCGCGTGGTGGTGCTGCGCGGTGCCGGCAAACACTTTTGCTCGGGTCTCGACCTCAACGACGCCGGCCACTTCGGTGCCAGCAACCCCGCCGACCTACGGGGCCAACGCGTCATATCCGAAATTATTATGCGCATGCGCCGCTGCCCCCAGCCCATTGTTGCCCTAATGCAGGGTGCCGCCACCGGTGGTGGTTTTGCCTTTGCCCTCGCCTGTGACGTGCGCTATGCCGCCGACAACGCCCGCATGAATGTCGCCATGGCGAAAATCGGCCTCACCGGCTGTGACATCGGCATCAGCTACTTCCTGCCGCGCTCGGTCGGCACCTCCAACGCCGCCGAAATGATGATGAGCGGCCGCTTCGTCAATGCCAAAAAGGCCCTGCGCATCGGTCTGGTGTCCGAAGTCGTTGAATCCGAAGACCTCGAAGCCGCCGGCAAGGGTCTGGTCGGCGAAATGCTCGCCATGTCACCCATGGGTCTGCGCCTCACCAAAGAGGGTCTCAATATTTCCCAGGATGCCGGCAATCTCGAAGCCGTGATCGCCATGGAAGATCGCGGCCAGGTACTGTGTATTTCGCCCTACATGGACGAGGGCGGCAAGGCCTTTATGGAGAAGCGCCCAGCGGTTTATAACGACGAATAGATTTCTGAAGTGCTCGCTGCAATTAAATAACTAGACAGAGTACGTCTAGTTAACTGTTGCATGTATGGGTGGAATTAATTTGTAACTAGAATAGGGAAGTGACCTAATGGAAGTGATTGATAAGAACTTGTTAATCGCAGGAGTTGCTCTTTGCTTAATAGGCTTAGTATTAATAATGTTTATTCTAAAAAAGCGTAAATTCATTCTTGACAAGGCGATTAAAGAAGCTAAGACAATTATTTTACAAAATAGGAATAAAGCATCAGAGCTGATAAATTCAGCCGAGAAAAAGAAAAATGAATTACTAGAAGAAGCTGAGCAAGGAGTGATTCCTTTTCACGAAAGGGTCGAGCGTTTAAAAATTGCAGATAAAGAAATTACTGCCCGCTTAAAGCAATCTAGAAAAATCATTGAAGATATTTCAGATAAAAGTTGTTCGCATGCAGCGGATATAGAGTTATTAACAGAAGAAGATCTTCTTTCAAGTCTGAGCTATCAGGAAGATAGAAAAGAAGTAAAAGCTAGGCTGAAAAAATTAGCTGTAAATGCAATTGATGGTGTGAAAGGTAGCAATTCTAATGTAAATATTGGTAAATTTGTTTCAATATCAGCTAAAGCTGATATTGCTGGAGCATTGTTACTAACAACTGTAGAGATGCTTTGTACTAAAACTAATGCAAATAATGGGCATCAAGCTTTAGAAAAATTGTCAGAATCAATTATTGCAACAGAAGCATTGATTAAGTGTATTGATAGTAGAGCCACAATCAATGAGGAATTCAAAAGCTTGCTTATTAAAAGATTGGAGATTGAAATTCATTTCAAAAAGGCTAAGCAACTTGCCAAAGAAGAGCAACGAGAGTTAAGAGAGCAGGAGAGGGAAGAGAAAAAAGCTAGGGATGAAGCTGAAAAAATTCAAAAGGAAGCTGAAAAAGAAGAGATTATAAAAAGTAAGGCTATTTCTGAGCTGGAAAAGAAGATGGCAGAGAAGTCCGATTCGGAGAGAGCCGCTTATCAAGAAGAGCTAGATAGCCTTAAAGCAGAACTCGACGAAGCTCATCAAAAATTTGAGCGAGCTAGGAGCCGAGCTCAAGAGACCAAACAAGGTCATGTATACGTTATATCAAACATTGGCAGCTTTGGAAAAGATGTGCTTAAAATTGGTATGACTAGAAGAATGGAACCAATGGATAGGGTTAAAGAGCTTGGAGATGCTAGTGTGCCCTTTACATTTGATGTCCATGCTTTAATTGAATCTGATGATGCGCCCAATCTAGAATCAATACTTCATAAGGTCTTTGATCATAAACGTGTAAACAAAGTTAATCGTAGAAAAGAATACTTTAATACGAATATCGATGAAATTGAGCAAGAACTTAAAAAGCTAGACATTAAAGCATTGATAAATAAAGTGGCTAGTGCGGACGAATACTATCAGTCAATCCAGCGGGAAGAGCAGTTGATTGAAGAGAGTGCTTAATATTTGAAAAAGGAATAGGGCCAGACTCGAATTGCATATAAGCCTATTAATAAAAACTAACGACAGTAGTTTAGAAATGAGCCCGTGAAAATACGAGAGTCATTAGAAGGCGATAAAAAGCGCTACCCATCCTGCCCCTTGTCGCAGAAAATAATAGCGAGCTTATTGGCCACATTCTTTTTACCTCAGCCAGCATTACAGGCACTGAAGGCCTTGCAGCCTATATTCAGTCTTCCCTGGCCGTTGCAAAGGCTACCCAAAAAAGCGGGCTTGGAACACAGTTAAATAATTGCTTGGGTGTCTGGTAAGCTCTAGTTTTTCTTGTGCTTTCCCATCAGTAAGAGTAGGTCACTCTGTTGCTGAT
>MAAU01000070.1 GCA_002162825.1 Gammaproteobacteria bacterium 54_18_T64 | reverse complement strand
AGTCACCCGTGGCGGAGGTAAATTCAAATCGACCTGAATGGCCAATATTTCACGATTGAAATCATCGACCAGGTTAAACGTACGGAAACGACGACACAAAATAGGCTGTCGCACATTAACCCATCGGCCAATAAAGGTTCATGCTGACAGGTACGGCCAGTGGTACTGGATGGCGAGTTGGTAAACGCCTCTTTTCTCGGGGCCCTTTTGTTCAGGTTTAACGCGTTGTACACCCTGTGAATGCGCTTGTGGCACCAGGGTTCAGTACCTTTGGAGTTTGAAGAGATTACTAAAGCCGTAGGCAGGGTAGCGCTCAAGGCTTCCTGAAGCGTTGCTACCACCTCATCATCCCGATGGGGATCGGCTTGGTATCGATAAACAGAATCGCTAATGCGAGCTGCGTGACAGGCCGTTCGAAGGCTTTCGAGTTTTGTATCAACAATATTTTTCAGGATGCACTGTTCCAGACTGAGATCAGCTTACTGGGATATAAGGCGCCTATTCACATCTTTCAACGATTTGAGTCTTTTAACATCGGATAACGCCATACCGTTGTATTTGGATTTCAAGTTGCAATAGGTGCCGTCAGGTATCCCGTATTCCTGGCAAATCTCTTTAACGAGGCTGCCGCCCGCGACTTCCTTCAAGGTCTTGACGCTCTGAGTTCCTGTGTGGCGTGTATTTTATTATTCGTTCTTCACATTGCCGTAGTGTACGCGGTAGAACTGGAAATAAGCATGACCCTAGTTTAGGGGAGGTTTACATAGGGCTTGGTTTTTAGGTAGAGAATTTGGCTGACGTCATTCACAATGTGTAGAAACAACAAACCCCGCTTCAAAGAGCAGGGTTTGTTGGGGCAGAGACACCAATCGCAACTGTACTAATTCAATTGTATCTCGTCTCGGCTTAAAGCGATTTTAGCTTACCTCTAGTTTGCGGCTAGAGAGTGGGCCTAAAACAATATTGCAGCTTGATTATGGCTAAACAAGCTGCGAATTAATCTTAAGCAGACATCGCCTTGATTTTGATGTTGAGGCGGCTTTTATGCCGAGCTGCTTTGTTCTTGTGCATAACACCGCCTTTGTCGGCAATGCGGTCGATAACAGGCACGGCAGCGGCGTAAGCGGCTTTGGCTGCTTCGACATCACCGGCTTCAATCGCGGCATTTACTTTCTTCAAATAGGTGCGAGCCATGGAACGCATGCTGGCGTTGTGCTGGCGTCGGTTTTCATTTTGTTTGGCGCGTTTGCGTGCTTGGGGTGAATTTGCCACCTGGCGTGCTCCGTAATAAGTTGAGTCTGATTTCGAGGTCGGGCATTTTACAGCGAGCTTTAATTTATATCAATAGCTGTGCCATCCGCGTTGCGTTTTTGCTGTTGACCTAGTGCCCATTGGATATGCTCGCCAACAAGAGCGGAGGCTTGGGGCAGGGCCTGCTTGAGAATTTCGGTGATTTCAACTGAGGCGGGGGCATTGCCGAGGCCGATGGCGAGGTTGCGCTGCCATCTCTCATGGCCAATGCGGCGAATGGGCGAGCCCGCTGTGCGCTGTAAGAATTCCTCCTCGCTCCATTGAAACAGGGTGCTGAGCTTAATGTTGTCGAGGCTGTGACGGGGGCGGAAGTCGTCTTCCTCGGTGGCTTTTGCGAAGCGATTCCAGGGGCAGATTATCTGGCAGTCGTCGCAACCGAATACTCGATTGCCGATGGCCTGGCGAAACTCCAGGGGAATGGGACCCTTGTTTTCGATGGTCAGGTAGGAGATGCAGCGCCGGGCGTCCAGTACATAGGGCTCGGGGAAGGCCTGGGTGGGGCAAATTTTCAGGCAGGCGCGGCAGTTACCGCACTGTTTTTCAGCGGCGGGCGTATCGGCGGGCAGTTCGAGGCTGGTGTATAACTCACCGAGGAAAAACCAGGACCCGGCCTCGGGGTTGAGTACCAGGGTGTGCTTGCCGATCCAGCCGAGCCCGGCCTGCTCGGCAATGGGCTTTTCCATCACCGGGGCGCTGTCGACAAAAGGCCGTTGTATCACCGGCTGTTGGCTGTGTTCCTCAATGCGCTTAGCCAGGGTCGCCAGCCGTTTGCGTATTAGCTTGTGGTAATCCCGGCCCAGGGCATAGCGCGAAAGGTAGGCGCTGTCACCATCTTTCAGGCGGGCGATCATATCGGTGTCGGGTGAGAGGTAATCCATTCTGACGCTGATGATGGAGACCGTGCCAGGCAGCAGTAGCTCCGGTCGCCAGCGCTTCTCGCCATGTTCCTCCAGCCATTGCATGGAGCCATTGAAGCCCTGTGCCAGCCATTGCTGCAGTCGTTCACCCGCTTGCTCCAGATCAATGTGCGTGAAGCCTACTTGCTGAAAGCCCAGTTCCCGACCCCAGCCGCGGATGTCTGAGCGCAGGTCCTTTGTTGTCGTTCCAGTGGCGGCAGGTGTGTATTGCTTGACTGACATTGTCGCGGTGTACTCCGGTTATCGTATAATTCTGCCAGATCTCAGGGAAAAGCGAATGATAAAAATTTCAAACAGGCTTTACAGCGCCAGCGCGGTGCGTGAGCTCGACCGTCGAGCCATCGAAGATACGGGTATTCCGGGCATTGTGCTGATGAAGCGCGCCGGCCGTGAGGCCTTCGAAGCCCTACTGGCTCGCTGGCCCCAGCCCGACAAAATCACCGTATTCTGTGGCGGCGGCAATAATGGCGGTGACGGCTATATTATCGCCGGTTTGGCGCAACAAGGCCTGATCCCCGTCGAGATTATCCAACTGGCCGACGAGCAGAAATTAAGCGGCGATGCAAAGCGCGCCTGGGCCTTTGCCCATGAGGCCGGCGTAGCGATGCAGTCCTGGCAGAGTTATGTGGCGAGTGGGGTAGAGCTTGCCAGCGGAGTTGTTGTCGACGCTCTACTGGGTATTGGTGTGAGTGGTGAGGTGCGTGCCGATTATCGCGGGGCTATTGCGCATATCAATCGCTCGGACCTGCCCGTATTGGCGGCCGATATTCCTTCCGGTTTGTGCAGTGACACCGGCGCGGTGCTCGGTATCGCCGTCGAGGCCGCTATCACGGTGACTTTTATCGGCATTAAAGTCGGCTTGCTGACCGGACGCGGTCCCGCCCTGGTGGGCGAATTAGTGTATCGAGATTTGGCCGTGCCGGCTCTTGTCTATGAAGATTCGCTCGCACAAGCCATGCCGATCGCAGCGCAGCGGCTCGATCTTGAATCACTGCTGGCGGCCTTTCCGGCGCGCGAGCGCGATGCCCACAAGGGTCGCTTTGGCCACGTGCTGGTTATTGGTGGCGATAAGGGCTATGGCGGGGCGGTGGCGATGGCGGCTGAGGCGGCTCTTCGCGTCGGTGCCGGTTTGGTCAGTGTTGCCACCCGCCCGGAACACGTGCCGGCACTATTGGCGCGGCGGCCTGAATTAATGGTTAAGGGTGTTACCTCGGGGCAGGAGTTGGAGCCCCATTTACAGGGCCCAACGCTTATTGTCATTGGCCCGGGCCTGGGGCGCTCGCCCTGGTCGGAGCAAATGTTGCAAAAGGCGATTGGCGCTGGCCTGCCCATGGTGGTGGATGCCGATGCCCTGAATATCCTCAGTGAGGGCCGGGTCGGCGCGAATGCTAGAGCCAATATCGGCGCCGATACCGGCAATTGGATCTTGACCCCCCATCCCGGAGAGGCGGCGCGCCTACTGGGGTGTAGCAATGCCGATATTCAGGCCGATCGTTTATCGGCCTGTCGCCAAATCGCCGAGAAATATTCGGCCACGGTATTGTTAAAGGGGGCCGGTACGCTGATTTCAGCGGAGGCGTTGGCTGGTGATGGGGGCGGTGTAGAAGAATCGTCGCTGTGGCTCTGCCCCTACGGCAACCCCGGCATGGCCAGCGGCGGCATGGGCGATGTGTTGGCGGGTATCATCGGTGGCTTGTTGGCTCAGGGTTTGGATGCGGCAACGGCGACCTGCCTGGGTGCCTGTTTACACAGTGTGGCGGCCGATAGGGTGGCTGCCGAAAGCGGTGAAAAGGGTTTGCTGGCCAGCGATCTGTTCACGCCCCTGCGACACATGGTCAACGCTCGGTGAGCGCAGGCTGCATCTTTGATCTTGCTTCAGAGGCCCTGATGGTCGCCTTTGGCGCGGCCCTGGGTAAAGTGTTGTCGACGACCAGCCAGCGAGAGGTTGCGGTTATTTATTTGCAGGGCGAACTGGGTGCGGGTAAAACCACACTCTGTCGCGGCGTGCTGCAGGCCTGCGGTCACAGTGGCGCGGTGAAGAGCCCGACCTACACCCTGGTGGAGCCTTACGAGTTGGCGCGGGCCACGGTTTATCATTTTGATCTCTATCGCCTCGGCGATCCCGAAGAGCTGGAGTATATGGGGATCAGAGATTATTTCGAGCCGGGCCATATTTGTTTGATCGAATGGCCGGACAAGGGGCAGGGGATATTACAGGCCTCCGACCTGGATATTACAATTTCGGTAACTACTGCGGGCCGACGTTTGAGTTTGACAGCGCATAGTAGTCAGGGCGAGGCAGTCATTGCAGGGGTGCGCACAAATTTTTCAGCGGGTATCATTGACGAAAAAATCAGTGGAGAGCCACCATGCTGAGCTTGACTGAAAGGGATAATGCGGGGCGCCGCCGGGGCGTGCATGTTCAGAGCTTGCGGCTGCGGTTATTACTATGCTGTTTTAGCGCCCTTTTGATCCTGGCAGCGCTACCGGTCCTGGCGGTGGGAGCCGATATATCGACCGCAAAGGTTGAAAGCATTCGCCTCTGGCGTGCGCCGGACCACACTCGGCTGGTGTTTGATTTGTCGGCCATGGTGGAACACAAAATATTCCCCCTCAAGAACCCTCAGCGCCTGGTGATTGATATTAAACACGCCTCGTTAGTGGCCAGGCCGTCGCAATTAAAATTCGCCAATACGCCCATTACCGAATTGCGCAGTGCCAGGTTCGATGGTGACAGCCTGCGCATCGTTCTCGAATTGCGCGAGGAAATTAACCCGCGCAGTTTTGTGCTGGCGGGCAATGAGCAATACGGCGACCGGTTGGTGATCGACCTCTATGACCGTGCTAAGCAGACCTCGAGAACCGTAGGTGATGTATTTCCCGGTCAAAAAACCCGCGATATTGTCATTGCCATCGATGCCGGTCACGGCGGTGAAGACCCCGGTGCGCTCGGCCCCAAGCGTCTGCGTGAAAAAAATGTGGTATTGGCCATTGCTCGAGCCCTGCAGCGCAAGGTCGACCGTGAGAAGGGTTTTCGCGCGGTGATGGTGCGCGCCGGTGATTATTATATTCCCCTGCGCAAACGCACCGATATCGCCCGCAAACATCGTGCGGATCTGATGATCTCCATTCACGCCGATGCCTTTAACCAGGCTTCGGCCAACGGTGCTTCCGTTTACGCCCTGTCGACACGCAGCGCCACCAGTGAGACCGCGAGTTATCTGGCGAAGCGGGAAAATCGTGCCGATTTGATTGGCGGTGTGGGCGGGGTTAGCCTGGCCGATAAAGACAAGGTCCTGGCCGGAGTATTGCTGGATCTGTCGATGACGGCGACCCTGGAAAGTAGTTTGGGGGTCGGCGCGCAAGTCGTTAAATCATTAGCTGGCGTTACCCGTCTGCATAAAAAACGGGTTGAGCAGGCCGGCTTTGTGGTCTTGAAGTCACCGGATATTCCCTCGATTTTGGTCGAGACGGGTTTTATCTCCAATCCCAAAGAGGCGCGTCGACTGGCTCAACCCGCCTATCAGAAGAAAATGGCGGCTGCCATCTTTAGTGGTGTGAAACGCTATTTTCAAGGCAAGCCCCCGACGGGCACCTTGTTGGCCGAGCGCAAGCGCAAATCAGGGGTGGTGTATATTATTGCTCGAGGTGACACCCTCTCGGATATTGCCCAGCGCTATCATGTATCGATAAGTGATTTACGCCGTTACAATAGTCTCAAATCATCGCGTATCAAAATTGGTCAGCGTATTAAAATCCCCGTTTCTTCTTGATAAGCCTCTGAGCCCATAATTTTTAATGTCACGTATTCATTTGTTAAGCCCCCGACTGGCGAATCAAATCGCCGCCGGGGAGGTGGTTGAGCGCCCGGCCTCCGTGGTCAAAGAACTACTGGAAAACAGTCTCGATGCCGGGGCCGATAGTATCGATATCGATATCGAGCAGGGCGGCATCAAACGGGTGCGGATTCGCGACAACGGTTGCGGTATCGACAAGGATGATTTGCCCCTGGCCATGAGTCGCCACGCCACCAGTAAAATTCTTGCCCTGGAAGATCTCGAAGCCGTTGCGACCCTGGGTTTTCGCGGCGAGGCCCTGGCCAGTGTGGCCTCCGTTTCACGATTATCGTTGAGCAGTAATACCCGGAGCGAGGGTGCGGGCTGGTTGGCCCGTTGTGAGGGCCGGGATATGAGCGTGGATGTCGAGCCGACAGCCCATTCTCAGGGAACCAGTGTTGAGGTGCGGGACTTGTTTTTTAACACCCCGGCGCGGCGCAAATTTTTGCGTACCGAAAAGACCGAGTATTCGCGCATTGATGATGTGGTCAAGAAACTGGCCCTCAGCCATTTCGACGTCGCCTTTCATCTGCGCCACAACAATAAGCCTGCGCGCCGTTTTCCGGCCGCCACGACACAGTTAGAGCAGGAGCGTCGCGTCGCGGCCGTTTGTGGCCCGGCATTTATGGAGCAGGCGCGCTTTTTTAATATCGAGGTGGGTGAGCTGCGTTTATGGGGTTGGCTGGGCGCGCCGACCTTTTCGCGCAGCCAGGCCGACTTGCAGTACTTTTTTGTCAATGGCCGCAGCATTCGCGACAAGGTGGTGAGTCACGCTGTGCGGCAGGCCTATCAGGATGTGCTCTACCACGGTCGCCACCCGGCCTATGTCTTATTTCTTGAGCTGCCCGCCACAGATGTCGACGTCAATGTTCACCCCACCAAGCACGAGGTGCGTTTTCGCGAGAGTCGTGCGGTGCACGGTTTCCTCTACGGTTCGTTGTCGCGCATCGTGGCCGAAATGGGGCCGGGCCAGGGCGATGGTGAGCAGTCCCCGGGCGTTTTGGCAGGGGCTCTCCCTCCTGGTAGCGCGGTGAGGGTATCTGCTGATGTGGCATCAGGAGCGGGTTCTCGGTTCTTGCCCTATCAACATCCGGTCGCTTTTCCTGTTCGCGACCGAGGCGAGGTGCGCGAGCAGCTGGCGGTCTATCGGCTACCCGAACAGGCAGCTGGTACTGAGCTTGCCGCGAGTAATGGTGGGCACAGTAGCGAGGCTGAAATTCCGCCGCTGGGTTTTGCTCTCACACAGTTGCGCGGTATTTATATTCTTGCCGAAAATAGCGAGGGGCTGGTGCTGGTCGATATGCACGCGGCCCACGAGCGCATTACCTATGAGCAGATGAAGACGGCTTATGAGAGTGTCGGTGTCGCCGCTCAGCCCCTGTTGGTACCCGAAGCATTGGCGGTCAGTGACAAGGAGGCGGACTGCGCTGAGAGCCAACTGGCCTTGTTTGAAACCCTGGGTATTACTCTGCAGCGAGCCGGGCCGGAGAGCTTGGTGGTGCGAGCGGTGCCCGCTTTGTTGCGCGGAGCGGATGTCGAGCCCTTGATCAGAGATGTACTCTCCGACCTGCTGACTCACGGCACCACGCGGCGCATCGAAGAGAAAATTAATGAAATTCTATCGACCATGGCCTGTCACGGCTCGGTGCGTGCCGGTCGACAATTAACACTGGCGGAGATGAATGCTCTGCTGCGTGAAATGGAGGCAACGGAGCGCAGCGGCCAGTGTAATCATGGTCGTCCAACTTGGACTCAGCTGTCGATGAATGAGCTCGATGCTCTGTTTATGCGAGGGCGTTAACGATGGTCGATGAATTGGTGTCCGATAAATCGGTATTGGCACAGGCTGCAGCGGATCAACGTCCACCGGTGATTTTTTTGCTGGGCCCCACAGCCTCGGGTAAGACCGACCTCGCCCTGCAGCTTTGCAAGATATTGCCCTGCGATATTATTAGTGTCGATTCCTCTCAGGTCTATCGCGGTATGGATATCGGTACCGCCAAGCCCGAGGCCGAGGTGCTGAGTGAGTCACCCCATCGCTTGATCAATATTTGTGATCCGGCCGAGGCCTATTCCGTGGGTGAGTTTTTGCGTGATGCGCGCCGCGAAATTGACGAAATTAGCGCAGCCGGACGTATCCCTCTACTGGTGGGCGGCACCATGTTGTATTTCAAAGCCCTGCGCGAAGGTCTCGCCGACTTGCCGCCCGCGAATGGGCGGGTTCGAGCGGAGATTGAGCAGCAAGCTGCCGCACAGGGCTGGCCCTTTGTCCACGCCCTGTTGGCGGAGGTTGACCCAGAGGGTGCGGCAGCCATTCACCCCAATCACTCTCAGCGCATTGCCCGTGCTCTAGAGGTGTATCGTGTCAGCGGCCAGTCCCTGTCGCAGTTAATTCAGCAACAGTTGGAAAAAGGCTGCGGTGTGCCGCCTCTCGACAAGGATTATCGCATCGTTCAGCTGGCCCTTATACCTACTGACAGAGCGGCCCTGCATCGGCGTATCGAACAGCGTTTTACAGCCATGCTCGATCAGGGTTTTGTCGACGAGGTGAAAGCCCTGCGTCAGCGCGGTGATCTCAGTACTGACTTGCCCGCCGTGCGAGCCGTTGGCTATAGGCAGATTTGGGCCTACCTCGACGGGGACTGCACTTACGAGGAAATGCAGGCGCGGGGCGTGGCGTCGACGCGCCAATTGGCCAAGCGCCAGTTGACCTGGCTGCGAGGCTGGGCTGACTTACACCGTTTGGAGCTTAGCTTTACCGAGGCCGATAGCTCGCGGTGCGACGAAGATATTTTATTGAAAGCATTGGCAATTTTGCAAAGTAGTGCCATATACAAAAACCCCGCTGGGTAGTATCATGCGCGGCTCAGTTTGGCGGTGGTAGGACGGGCTAGTTGGCCCTGTATTATTGCCATTGTCATATGTTATTTGCGTCTATTTAGTGTTTCTACTTTACTTGGTGTTGTAAACACTAAAGTTAGCCGCTTGTCGCCGCTCAACCTTTTGGGAGAATAACTATGTCAAAGGGGCATAATCTACAAGACCCTTTCCTCAACGTCTTGCGCAAAGAGCGTATTCCGGTATCAATCTTTCTGGTCAATGGCATTAAATTGCAGGGCCAGGTTGAGTCCTTTGATCAATTTGTTGTGCTGCTTAAAAACACCGTCAGTCAGATGGTTTACAAGCACGCGATTTCGACGGTCGTACCCTCACGCCCCGTCAAGCTGCCCATGGCCGTGCCTCATGAAGAGGACGGGGAAGATTAGGAGGCTGTTTGTTTTTTGACCGCCCCGAATCCGGCGAGCTCTCTGTCCTTGTCCATCTGAATTTAAGCAGTGAGCGCGAGCCGGAAGACCCCCGAGAATTTGAAGAGCTGGCAATTTCCGCCGGTGGTGACCCGATTGCCTTCATTACCGGCAGTCGGGATGTGCCCACGGCTAAGTTCTTTGTCGGCACCGGCAAACTCGAAGAGATAAAGCAGGAAGTCGATAGCAGCGGCGCGGGTCTGGTCATCTTTAATCACAACCTGACACCCAGCCAGGAGCGCAATATTGAACATGTGCTGTCCTGTCGGGTGCTCGACCGCACCGGTTTAATTCTCGATATCTTTGCCCAGCGTGCGCAAACCCACGAGGGTAAGTTGCAGGTTGAGCTCGCCCAGCTGGAGCACATGAGCACTCGTTTGATACGCGGCTGGACTCACCTCGAGCGCCAAAAAGGCGGTATCGGCCTGCGGGGGCCGGGTGAAACCCAGCTTGAAACCGATCGGCGTCTACTGCGTGTGCGTATTAAGTCTATTCTTAAGCGCCTGGCAAAAGTGCGGGTCCAGCGCGAGCAGGGACGGCGTTCACGGCGTCGAGCCGAAGTGCCCACCGTGTCATTGGTGGGCTATACCAACGCCGGTAAGTCGACCCTGTTTAATCGCCTCACTGGGGCCGATGTCTATGCCGCCGATCAGCTGTTCGCCACCCTCGACCCCACCATGCGTGCCTTTAAGGTGCCGGAAGTGGGCTCGGTTATTTTTGCCGATACGGTGGGCTTTATCAGTCATTTGCCCCACAAGTTGGTGGAGGCCTTTCGCGCTACCCTCGATGAGGCGAGTAATGCGACGCTTTTATTGCACATCATCGATGCCAGTGCTGAGCAGCGTTTGGAAAATGTCGAGCGCGTCGACGAAGTGTTGAATGAAATTGGTGCCGGTGATATCCCGGTGCTGAAAATTTACAATAAAATTGACTTGTTGGATGGCGTTGCGCCACGTATCGAGCGCAATGGCGATGGTAAGCCCCTGGCAATTTGGCTCTCGGCCCAAGATGGTCGCGGTGTCGATTTACTGCCCCTGGCACTGCGCGAATTATTGAGTCATGATCAAATTCAAGGCCTGTGTACTTTGGGGCATGAGTTGGCGCGCTTTCGGGCACAATTGTTTCAGGCCGGTGCGGTACTCGACGAGACGGTGCGGGATGATGGGGCCAGCTTGCTCGAGGTGAGCTTGCCAAGGGTCGAGTGGCTGCGCTTGTTGAAAGCTGCGGGCTTGCGCTCGGAGCAGGTGCTGGTGCAGCCAGTAGGGCCCGATGCCATGGAACAGAGCACGCTGCCCGGATAGATGATTTTAATAATTAAACGACAACGCAATACATGATAACCCTATAACCCCAAGGGGCTTCAGGGCCTGGCGGCGTTATATTGCTCATATTGCATGTTCATTAGTGTCAGTTGTTGATGTTTGCTGGCTTTTCAATCAGGGCTTGTTAGAATTTGCGCCTTGTACTTTCACTGGAGTGAGTAATGGCTTGGAATGAACCGGGTGGTGGTAAAGATCCCTGGGGTGGCGGCAATAACAAAAGTGGCAGCCCACCCGATCTCGATGCGGCTCTGAAAGATATCGGCGAAAAATTCGGTAAAATCTTTGGCGGCGGTGGCTCCGGAAGTGGTGGCGGCATCGGTGCCGGTGCTATTGTCGGCATCTTGCTAATCCTTTCTGTGGTTTGGGCCCTGCTGGGTTTTTATCAGATAGACGCCAAAGAGAAGGCTCTGGTGCTGCGCTTAGGCAAGTTCCACGAAATTGTTGGCGATGGTCTGCATTGGAACCCCCCCGTGGTCGATATTGTCACTCGAGTTCGTGTCACCGAAGAGCGCCAATACCAGACCCGCGGGCAAATGCTGACTCAGGATGAAAATATCGTTGAGCTGCCCTTGACCGTGCACTACAACATTAAGTCGGTGAAAGATTTTGTGTTGAATGTGAAAGCACCTGAATATAGCTTGCGTCACGCCACGGACAGCGCCCTGCGCCATGTGGTGGGTAGTAGCGGTCTCGATGAAGTGGTATCGACGGGCCGCGAGCAATTAAGTATTGATGTAGAGACGCGCTTGCAGTCCTACCTTGACAGCTACGGTACGGGTATCAATGTTGTCAAAGTGAATATTCTCGAGGCCAAACCGCCGTCTGCGGTAAAGGCTGCCTACGATGATGTGATCAAGGCGCGAGAAGACAGAGAGCGCGTAATCAACGAGGCTCAGGCCTATGCCAATGGCATCGTGCCGGAGGCGCGTGGTCGTGCCAAGCGGGTGCTTGAAGAGGCCAAGGGCTATCAGGCTCGCGTTGTTGCCGACGCCGAGGGTGAGGCGGAACGCTTTGAGAAGTTGTTCCACGAATATCAAAAAGCCCCCGAGGTCACCCGCCAGCGGCTTTATCTCGACACCATGCAGTCGGTGATGGAGAACAGTTCAAAGATCTTGGTCGATGTTAAGGGTGGCAATAATATGCTCTACCTGCCGCTGGACAAGATTATGCAGCAACAAGCGTCGAGCCCAGGCAGAAGCAGTGGCAGTAGTCAAATGCGCTCGCTTTCCTCCGCCGATATCAACCTTATTACCGAGGCGGTGATTGATAGGATTCGCAACCAGTCATCCAATAGTCAACGCCGGGAGTCGCGCTAATGAACCAGAGATTTCCAAGTTTTTTAGTCCTTGTTGTACTGGCAATTACCTTTAGCAATAGCTGTATTTATATTGTTAAGGAAACGGAAAAGGCGGTAAAACTGCATTTTGGTAGTATTACCGAAGCCGATATTCCCCCCGGTATTCACTTTAAATGGCCGATGGCCGACAAGGTGCATAAGTTTGATGCACGTATTCTCACCCTCGACGCCGAGCCAAAAAGCTTTTTGACCCGCGAGAAAAAACGTTTGATCGTCGATGCTTTTGCCAAGTGGAAGATCAAAGATGTTGAGGTCTACTACAAGGCAACCGGTGGTGATGAAGCCGTCGCTCACGCCCGTCTAGGCGACCGTGTGAATGATGGCCTGCGCAACCAGTTTGGTACGCGTACCTTGCACGAAGTGGTCTCCGGTGAGCGCGATGCTTTGATGGACAATATTACCGAAGAGCTGAATAAGACGGTTACCGAATCCCTGGGTGTTGAGGTGGTCGATGTGCGTGTTAAGCGTATCGATTTGCCCTCCGAGGTCAGTGAGCAGGTATTCCGCCGTATGAAGGCAGAGCGGGAAAAAGAAGCCCGTGAACTGCGTTCCATCGGTAAGGAAGCGGCCGAAGAAATTCGCGCCGATGCCGACCGACAGGAAACCATCATTGCCGCAAATGCCTACAAGGAGAGCGAGCAATTGCGTGGTGCCGGCGATGCGGATGCGACGGCGATTTACTCCGCTGCCTACAGTAAAGACGCGGAGTTCTATGCCTTTACGCGTAGTCTCAAGGCCTATAAAAGTGCCTTTGCTTCAAAGGGCGATATCATGTTGGTTGAGCCCGACAGCGAGTTTTTCCGCTACTTGAAGGATTCAAAAGGGCAGTCAAAGAACTAAGACTATCGCTAATGGCCTAAAGGGCAGTGCGTTCCTTGGCTCGATCACGGTAAAAAATACAGCCGTCGATTGTCTCGAGTGGTAAGATAGCAGGAGAACCGGGGCAGCCCGGTTTTTTTGCGACTGCTGCAGGCTTAGCGGCTAGTTCTTGGTAGGCAACTTTCCATAGGCTGCGAATGATGGCTCAAGATCTACTTGCGGCGCTGTGTTTAGTCCTGGTGATTGAAGGTATTATGCCGTTTCTGGCACCCTCTGGCTGGCGAAATATGATGCTAACGCTGGCTCAAAGTAATGAAAAACATATTCGAATACTGGGTTTGGTGAGCATGCTACTGGGTGCCGGACTGTTGTTTTTGGTGCGCTAGTTTTGGTGAAGTAACTTGCTGTGCGGTGCTGGCGAGTATTTCAAATAGAGCTGTTTAGTTAAAATTGTGTAGAAAATAGAGACTTATGACGAAAATCGATCGCTGGTTATTGCCCGATGGCATTGAAGAGATCCTCCCCGACCGCGCCATCAAAGTAGAGCGCCTACGGCGTCGCCTACTCGACCTCTACCATTCCTGGGGCTATGACCTGGTCATACCACCACTGGCCGAATTTACCGATTCCCTGCTCAGTGGCTCGGGCTCGGATCTCGATTTGATGACCTTCAAAATTACCGATCAACTTACCGGTCGGATGATGGGCGTGCGCGCCGATATTACACCCCAGGCGGCGCGCATGGATGCCCACAGCCTGCAGCGCAACAGCCCCAATCGTTTGTGTTATGCCGGCCAGGTACTCTACACCCGAGCGCGCGGGCCCCTCGAATCCCGTTCGCCGATCCAGCTCGGTGTCGAGCTGTTTGGCGAGGCGAGTTTAGAGGCCGATGTCGAAGTCATGTCCCTCTTGGTCGAGACCCTTAGTTTCAGCGGCCTCGACGATATCCACCTCGATATTGGCCACGTCGGAATTTATCGCGCCCTGGAACAGGCCGCGGGCCTGAGCGCCGAGCAAAGCGCTGAGTTGTTTGCCCTGTTACAGCGCAAAGATGCCGGTTTACAGCAATGGTTGGCGAGTAATGTGGCGGATGCCGAGCTGGCCGCGATGCTGGCGGCACTGCCCGGTTTGGCCGGTGATGCCACCATGCTCGACCATGCTAAACAGGTCTTGGCCGCTGCACCCGCCGCGGTATTGCAGGCCCTGAATGAAGTGGAAAATGTGGCCGCTCAGTTGGCCGAGCGCGCTCCCGGGGCGGCGCTATTTCTAGATTTGAGTGAGTTGCGCGGCTATCACTACCACACAGGTATTGTCTTCGCCGCCTACACCAGTGAATCGACACTGGCCCTGGGTAATGGTGGCCGCTACGACGATGTCGGCGAGGCCTTTGGCCGCGCCCGGCCGGCAACCGGCTTTGGCATCGATTTGAGCAAATTGGCCAGTCTGGTCGAGCACAGCAGCAGTATTGCGCCGGGTATTTATGCGCCCGCTCCCACAGAGGGCGCTAGTTTGAACAAGAGTGCATGGCTTGTAGAAATTGCCCGCTTGCGTGACGGTGGCGAGCGAGTGGTGCGTGGCTTTAGCGGCCAGCACGTGGACTTTGATGAGTTGCACTGCGATCGAGTACTGATGGCAGGCGACAGTGAATTTACAGTACAACCAGCGGCCGCCTACGCGGCAGGCGATGAGAGTAAATAATGGGTAAAAATGTAGTAGTACTAGGCACCCAATGGGGTGATGAAGGCAAGGGTAAAATCGTCGATTTATTGACCGATCAGGCCTCTGTGGTGACCCGCTTTCAGGGCGGCCACAATGCCGGCCACACCCTGGTGATCGACGGCGAAAAAACCGTGTTACACCTTATTCCCTCCGGCATCCTGCGTGACAATGTCCGTTGTTTTATCGGCAATGGTGTGGTGCTCGCCCCCGATGCCCTGTTAAAAGAGATGGGCCCACTCGAAGAGAGTGGCGTGCCGGTGCGCGAACGCCTGCGCATTTCACCGGCCTGTCCGCTGATTCTGCCCTATCACGTCGCCCTTGATCAGGCGCGGGAAGTGGCGCGTGGTAAAGCCGCGATTGGTACCACCGGGCGCGGCATTGGCCCGGCCTACGAAGATAAGGTGGCACGCCGTGGTTTGCGCCTGGGCGATCTCTTCGACCGCGGCCGTTTCGCCGACAAATTGCGCGAAGTGATGGAGTATCACAACTTCATGCTCACCAATTACTATAAGGCCAAGGCCTGTGACTATGCGGCAACGCTGGCATCGTGCCAGGTATGGGCGGAAGAGTTGCGCCCCATGGTGCTG
>MAAU01000003.1 GCA_002162825.1 Gammaproteobacteria bacterium 54_18_T64 | reverse complement strand
AGGGTGACAGCTGTGCTGTTATCGGTTGTGGTGGTGTTGGTTTGTCCATCATCCAGGGCTGCCGTATTGCCGGTGCGGGTCAGATTATTGCCATTGACCCAGTTGCTGAAAAGCGTGAGTTGGCACTGTCAATGGGTGCCACCATCGCCATTGACCCCACTGACATTAATATTGTCAAAGAAATTCGTAAGGTTAGTAAGGGCGGTGTTCACTTTGCCTTTGAAGCCCTCGGCTTGAAAGTCACCATTGAGCAAGCCTGGGCCATGCCTCGGGTGACAGGTACAGCCGTTATTGTTGGTGTGCCAAAAATGGATACCGAACTTGAACTACCGGTATTGGGTTTCTTTGGAGAGAAGCACTTTAAGGGCTCTGCCTATGGTAGCTCTGTGCCCTCAAAGGACATCCCCAAGTTTGTCGACCTGTATATGAAGGGCGACTTGCAGCTGGATGAGATGATTACCAAGCGCATTAAAATCGAAGACGTGAATACCGCCTTCGAAGAAATGGGTCGCGGTGAAGGTGCGCGTTCAGTCATTATGCATGGCTAATGCAGTGCTGATTTAATCTAAGGCCTGTATGCGAGAGCGCTATAGTTCTTGTGTATAGGCCTTATATCAAGGGATAAAATAATGAAAGAATTAACAACAAGCCCGTTTGTCGATGACTTCGTTTTTCTCGAGGGCCCCCGCTGGCACGACGGTAAACTCTGGGTGTCCGACATGTTCGGCAATACTGTTTATACCATCACCACCGATGGCCAGCGCACGGCGATGGCGACACTGCCTAACCGTCCCTCCGGCATTAACTTTATGCCCGACGGCTCTGTGGTTGTGGTCTCTATGGCCGATCGCAAACTGATGACACTGGCTGACGATGGCTCATTGAGTGAGTACGCCGATTTGTCCGGTAATCTTGAATACGATATTAACGACTGTGTTTGCGCACCCAATGGCAACATTTATGTCGGTACCTTTGGTTACGACGTGTTTGCCCACCAGGAGCCCAAGCCTGCAACACTGACCCTGGTCAAGCCCGATGGTACGATTCAGACTGTTGCCGAAGACGTGCATTTTCCCAATGGTGCGTGCATAACGCCCGACGGAAAAACACTGATCGTCGCCGAAACCTTTGTCGGTCGTTTAACGGCTTTCAATATTGAAGCCGATGGCACATTAACCGGTCGCCGCGCCTTTGCCGAGCTCGGTGATTACACACCCGACGGTATTTGCCTCGACGCCGAAGGTGCAGTTTGGGTTGCCGCTTTTGAAAATGGCGAATTTATTCGCGTGCTGGATGGCGGAGAAATTACCCATAAAATCGATACCGGTGATCGTCGCGCCGTTGCCTGTAATTTAGGAGGTGACGATGGAAAAACTCTTTACTGCCTGATTTATGATGGCAATTTAGACGATATTCCAGAAGGTAAACGTAACGCTATTATCGAAACGGCAACTGTTGACGTTGCCGGTGCAGGTTCGCCCTAGCAATCGATTGTTTGTTACTCATAAAAAAACCGGAGATATTCTCTCCGGTTTTTTTATGTCTGGTGTAAATTAGTATTACTTATTTTTTAAGTTGCGCAGTACATTGCGCATCGAATCCGCCACCGCTGCAAAGGCATCGGGGAAGGGCCGGGCCGCGCTGAGATCACAGATGTCGTTGAAGCGCTCGGCAATGGCCTCGGGGGAGGGCGCCGCAGCGGAGTCAAAGTACACGCCCGTACCTTCGACGATACCGATTTTAGAGTAGTAGCCGGCACCGGTGGCGATAATGTCGCCGCTGCCCTGATGCTCCTCAGAGGCCAGTAAAGCAACGATGGACGTGACGAATTCCGGCTTTAACAAGGGCCCGGTTTTATCATCCATGGCATCTTTCGACATACGAGTCATTGCCATGGGCGCAATAGCGTTAACCGTAATGCCACGTTTGCGGCCCTCGAGTACCAGCGAATTCATTAGACCAACCATGGCAATTTTTGCCGCGGCGTAGTTGCTTAAACCGTGGCCACCGTAGAGGCCAGCAGCCGACGTGGTCATAATTACCCGGCCATAGCCGCGGTCGATCATCGGTTGCCAGGCGGCCTGGGTACAGTAAACCGCACCCATTAAGTGGACGTCGACAACGGCGCGAAAATCATCCATGGACATCTTACGAAAGCTATCTTCGATGTTGTTGCCGGCGTTATTGACCAGAATATCGATTTGGCCGTATTCATTAAGTGCTGTTTGAATAATGTTTTTAGCATTTTTCTCATCGGCCACGGAATCGTAACTTGCAACGGCAATACCTCCGGCGTCGCGAATTTCTTTAACCACTGTATCGGCAGCAGAATTTGATCCACCTTTACCTTCAACGGTACCGCCGAGATCATTAATGACGACCTTGGCGCCATGTTTTGCCAAAAACAAGGCGTGACTACGCCCCAGTCCTGCGCCGGCCCCTGTGACAACGGCAACGCGCCCTTCGTAATTAATAGCCAAAATAATTCCCCTGTAAGAGTTTAGAAATGAAGAGCTCAGTGTTGAGCTATTTTGAATTGTCTGCCGCGTATCCTACAGATGCGGAGAAGGCGGTACAATCGAGTTGCTAGCTTTACGGTAAATCATTAATTGCTCTAAGAATAAGAGCATGCTCTTGGCTCTCGTTTAGGGTCTTATCAATGCTAAAATGATCGTAGATTTTTCAGCCCTGGCCCAGTGTTTTGATCGAACTCTCAGCCCTATTAATTACCACTTTAACGCTCGTCGCTTTTACCGCTGGCTTTATTTCAGCCATTGCCGGTGCCGGAGGCTTGCTGACTTTACCTGTTTTGCTGTGGGCGGGTTTACCAGCGATTAATGCTCTAGCCACTAATAAACTGCAAAGCTCCCTCGGCTCGCTGTCTTCAAGCTGGAATTTTTATCGTCAGGGGCACTTGGATTTACATGAAATACGCTGGGCCTTAGGTCTGGCATGGTGTGGTGCCATTGCCGGTACTCTTACCGTACAACACATCGGCAATGAAATTTTGCTGCGCTTAATCCCTGTGTTGTTGATAGTGATTGCGGTCTATTTTTTGCTCTCCCCCCGGGCGGCCGATCAAAGCACCGCCCCGCGACTGGGCGCAAAACAATTTGCCTTGCTCGCGGCCCTGCCTATGGGTTTTTACGGTGGCTTCTTTGGTCCAGGTATGGGCTCTATTCTGCCTTTCTTATTTGTATGGCTTTGTGGTTACAACCTACGCAAGGCGACAGCGCAAACCAAGGTGATGATTTTACTGGTTAATGGTAGCTCAGCCCTGTTGTTTGCTCTGCGTGGCGACGTGCTGTGGGAGCTGGCGATCTACATGTCCCTTGCTCAAATTGTCGGTGCGCGCATAGGCTCGAACATGGTGATCAATCGTGGGGCGGTGGTGATACAGCCTCTGATAGTAACGGTAACCTTGGTGCTGGCGCTTAAGCTTTTATTTTTCCCATAGGAAATGGCGGTTAATTCACTTGCGCTATTTGGTCTCAGTATTGTTGTCTTGGCCGGTCTAATGATCTGCTGCTCGCGAATCATTGGGCTTTGTAAAGCTGCCTCCACTTTGAATTTCTGAATGGCGAACAAAGAAATCTATGTCGCCGTCTTCAGGTGTAATAAAAGCAAAGTTTTTACCGGTCTTGAGGCACTGAATGGTGACTTCACTCGCGACGGCTTCTTTTATTTTTTATGGGCAGCTTGTATTCTTGGATGATCTTGATCGCTTGGGTGTGAACATTTAAATATGCTCAACTTTCTATATTTAGGTATCGCCATCAGTAGACGGATCTGGTTTAGCATCAGTCGGCGACTGTTCGGCGGGGTTTTCCTCGGAAGCTTGTTCCAACTTCTTTAGGCGCTTTTCTTCCTTTTTCTTCTTCTTCGCGAGCTCTTTTTGCCGCTTTTGAAACGAATAATTAGGTTTTGCCATTAAAATTCTCTTACTTTAATTTAAATACAATGGGTTTTGAGTAAACTCGCGAATCGTAGGTGTGTGACGGCGAGCCTTGCAGCGACGTTGCCATGATACGTACGCTTAGCTTTTTACAGCTCAAGATTGCGTTTTAATACATTCGCCGATGTAATAATTCGCGAAGTACGATAGAGCTCAGGATGTTTTTCGTCGTCTGTGTAACGCATTGGCTCGCCTGATGTTGGGCTAACAAACCAGGATATTTCTGGACGCGCCACCCCCAGCTGCTTTTTGAGCGCTTGTGGTGTAATACCTAAGGCCTTAGCCGCCGCATCAAAGGTGCAGCGTGTTTTTACTTCGTTTATGTAATCAATGACTACGGTAATTTTGTCTTGCACTACTAAGGTACTCCTTATGAACTTAACTCAGTGCGCTGCGGCGGTATAGCCGTAGCGATGCGAATGTGTAACCGAGCAGAACATACATTTTAACAGAGATTAAGGCCTAACAGGGCCGTCACCCAAAGGATAGAGTCGACAGAGGACAATTTTGCTCCGATGACCACTGCTAAGCCTGTATGACGCCTACCTTAACAGAGATTTAGCACAAACAGGTCTGCAAAGGATAGAGTCGGTAGAAGGTAACGCTGATCCGATTGCTGGTTTATTAGCCAGAAAACTCCTCCACCATAAAATCGATAAAACATCGCACTTTTCTGGGCAGGTAGCGGCGGTGGGGGTAGAGGGCAAATAAGCCAAACTCCAGAGTGGTGTAGTTGGGTAGCACCTCTTGTAGTAGGCCCCGGTCGAGTGCGGATTCTGCAATATAGCGTGGCACCATGGCGATGCCGCCATCGGCGATGGCAATTTCCATTACCGCGCTGGGGCTGCTGGCGGCGATACGCGAGTTAACCGTGATGGATTGTGTTGTTCCATCGGGCGAAATCACGGGCCATTGTTTACCGATGCGAAAGTTGCTGTCGATAATGCAGGCGTGCGCGCCAATGTCCTGGGGGCTTTGCGGTTCACCCTCGTGCTGTAAATAGCTGGGTGAGGCACAGAGAATGAGTGGCAGTGTTTGAATATGGCGTGCCACGAGGCTGGAGTCGTCGACGCCGCCAATCAGCAGTCGCACGTCGATCCCCTCTTCAAGCATGTCGATCACGCTATTGCGCAAGATCAGTTCGAGGCGAATATCGGGGTAACGTCGTAGAAACTTTGGGATCAGTGGCGCCAGTTTCATTTCGCCAAAGGCCACGGGCACGCTAATTCGCAGCAGCCCCTGGGGTGAGGTCTTGCCACCGCCGACGGCGTCCACTAACTCGGTAAATTCCGCAAGCAGGGGCAGTACGCGCTGGTAATAGGCTTTTCCGGCCTCTGTCATCGCCAATTTACGCGTTGAACGGTGAAAGAGGCGGGCATTAAGGCCGCGTTCAACTTGCCCAATATATTTGCTGACCAGGGCCTTGGAGATATTCAGGCGCTCACTGGCGGCGGTAAAAGAGCCCGTCTCTACCACGGCGACCACGGTTTTCATGCCATCCAATGTATCCATAGACTGTCAATATAGCATTGACAATGATTCAACAACAGAGCTGTTTATCAATACAAGGGCCGTGCCCATACTTCACTCCATCGACATCACGCACCACACCGGGCAGCAAATGGCTCAGGTCTTAAAGGAGAAAAGCATGACAACGATAGAGATCTATACCCGCCCCGGCTGTGGCTACTGCAGTCACGCCAGACACTTATTACACAGTAAAGGCCTGCCCTTTGTTGAATACGACGTCTATCAAAACCCTCAACAGGTTCATGCCCTGCGGGCTCGTACCGAGAGGCGCACCTACCCACAGATATTTATTGAGGGCCTTTCTATCGGCGGTTATGAAGAGTTGCTCAGCCTGGAAGCGCAAAACCGTTTACCGGGCAACAACAGGCCTGAGCCCGCTAGTACAGACCTTTAAAAAACCTATGGCTGATACGGCCATTCAAGTAGGACTGAGATCAGATACAAGCACCAACCCGATTTTTAACCCGGCTTTGCAAAGCCATCATCACTGTAAAAGGAAATTCATTATGTCCACCATCAAACTCCATCGCTTTCCCCTATCCGGCCACTCACATCGTGTCGAGTTATTCTTGTCCTTACTCGGCCTCGATGCCGAAATCATCACCGTCGACCTGGCCAATGGCGCCCAAAAAACGCCAGCGTTTTTACAATTAAATCGTTTCGGTCAGGTGCCGGTGCTAGAGGATGGCGATATTATCCTCTCGGACTCCAATGCCATTATCTCCTACCTGGCGAGTCGCTATGATGATGCCCGCCGGTGGCTACCCTTCGATGGCCTGGCGGCTGCACAGGTACAGCGCTATCTTTCGATAGCCGCCGGTTTGCTCGCCTTTGGTCCTGCCAAGGCTCGCGTCGCGAATGTGTTTGGAACCGCAGTAGATACTGAAAAGGCCATTGCCATGGCGCATGGACTGTTGGCGGTGCTCGATGTCGAACTCGCCGACAGAGACTGGCTCGTCGGTGAGTACCCGACCCTGGCGGATGTGGCAAATTACACTTATATAGCCCATGCCCCGGAGGGCGATGTCGCCCTGGATGACTACCCCCATGTGAGGGCCTGGTTACAGCGCATTGAAAATTTACCCGGCTTTATACCCATGCAAGCCACAGCGGTGGGCCTGGCGGCCTGATAGATGAGACCGGCTGATTGATGGCTTGCGGTTCGAAGATTCGGCTGGCGATGCCATCACTTTTTTGAGGTGGCGCTGTTAGGGTGAGCGACACCAGGGGTCAAAACCACGGAGCAACACTCCGATATTGGAAAAAGAAAATGAAAAAGGTATTAATGTTACTGGCCAATGGGCTTGAACCCCTGGAAATGGCGGCCTTTAGTGATGTCTTTGGTTGGGCAAACCTGCTCGGTAATGAGTCAATCGAGTTGGTGGATGTCGGCTTGAGGGCGGATATTAAAACCACCTTTGGTTTAAATTTACGCGCTAATTTTGTTTTAGATAATGTCGATCTGACCGCCTTCGATGCCCTGGCCATTCCCGGTGGCTTTGAGCCCGCGGGCTTTTATCGGGAGGCGTTGAGCGAGCCCTTTCTGGATGTTATCCGCAGCTTTCACAGCCAGGGTAAGCTTATCGCCAGTGTTTGCGTGTCATCGCTGGCACTGGGTGCGGCCGGTGTTTTAAAAGGTCGGCGGGCGACTGTTTATCATCAAGCCAATGGTCGGCGTAAGCGGCAGTTGCAAGAAAGCGGCGCGATATTTATTGATCGCCCCATTGTTGTTGATGGCAACTGCATTACCTCCACCGGCCCTGGTACGGCCATTGAGGTGGCTTTGAACCTGTTGGCAAGGCTCAGCGGAGAAGATAATGCACAATGGGTGCGTGAAAAAATGCGCATTCCCAGCCCCAGTACCGAGTGGTATCAAGCGGCTCAACTTTAATGACACGGCTTTAATGCCAGCAATTTAATGGGCACATCTTGAGTCGACAGGCACAATTTTAGTCGACGAACATCGATAAAAGGAGGACGACAAGATGACTGAGATAATCGCGGATTCACCCTTTCATCGCGGCGAACAAATTCTGCAGCAACGGCTCGGTGTGCGGGACAAAATGGAGCGCTTTGGGCGCCAGGTCATCCGCGATCAACTGCCGGCGCAGCATCGGGACTTTTACGCACGACTGCCCTTTGTTTTTGCCGGCCATGCCGATGGCGAGGGCTGGCCCTGGGCGTCCATCTTGTTTAATGAGCCCGGTTTTATTACCAGCAATGATGCGCGCAAGCTGGAAATTAAAGCCGCGCCGGTGGCGGGGGACCCCCTGGCCGCAGCCTTACACGCGGGCACGCGCCTGGGGCTGTTGGGGATAGAGCTAACAACACGGCGTCGCAATCGCCTGGCGGCACATATTACCGGGGTGACGAAGGAGGGCATTGAACTGGCTGTCGATCAGGCCTTTGGCAATTGTCCCCAGTATATTCAACACCGTGAGTTGCTGGCATTAGACCCTCAGGCCGTAGCGGCCCCCGAAATAGAGCGTATCAGCGGCCTATCCGCCGAGGCCTGTGCACTGATTGAACGCAGTGACACCTTTTTTGTCGCCAGCTATAAGGCAGCCGATAGTGGCCAGAGCAGTGATGGTGCCGATGTGTCACACCGTGGCGGCAAGCCGGGTTTTATTCGCGTCGATGGCAATACCTTAATTATTCCCGATTATCTTGGCAATAATCATTTTAATACCCTGGGCAATTTTCACGAGACGCCGAAGGCGGGCCTGCTCTTCGTGGATTTTGACCACGGCCATTTATTGACCTTGACCGGTAGGGTTGAGCTGCTGTGGGATAGCGACGAAACTCACTATTTTGCCGGTGCCGAGCGCCTGTGGAAGTTCCACCTGGATCATGGTTTCTACCAGAAAAATGTACTGCCACTGCGCTGGCGCCTGAATGACTACTCGCCCAATACCTTACTTACGGGCACCTGGCCCGAGGCGCAGGCCCTGGCGTTGGCGGAACAACAACGCGAGCAGTGGCTGCCCTATAAGGTGCAGCGTGTGGTCGATGAAAGTGCCGATATTCGCTCCTTCTATTTGCAGGCTCAGGGTCATCAAAAATTGACCTTCAAGCCCGGCCAGTTCTTAACCCTACGGGCGATGGTGGCGGGTAAGCCCGTCATTCGTACCTATACCCTGTCGAGTGCACCGGGGGATGAGTACTATCGCATCAGCGTAAAGCGCGAAGCGGGCCGCGGCGACACACCCCAGGGCTTGATGTCGAATTACTTGCACCAGACCTTGGCTGTTGGCGATGTACTGCAGGCGAAGTCACCGCGCGGTGACTTTAGCTTTGATGCCAGTGAGACACGGCCGGCGGTATTGCTGTCGGCGGGCATTGGTATTACGCCGATGTTGTCGATGGCCAGACATGCCCTGGATGAGGGTGTGCGCACTCGCAGCCCGCGTCAATTGACCTTGATTAGCACGGCGCGGGATCAACAGCAGCGCGGTTTTGTTAGCGAGTTGGATAACATCGCCAGCGAGTCGAAGGGTCATATCTGCAACTTCTGGGCAATGACTCAGCCCGACAGGGAAGCCCAGCCAGGGCGTGATTTTCATCATCGTGGGCGCATCTCGGCAGAATTACTACAGGCGGTATTGCCACTGGATGACTACGATTTTTACTTGTGTGGCCCCGGCGCGTTTATGCAGGCCATGTACGACATGGTTCGCGCCCTGGGGGTCAAGGATGGGCGCATCTTTGCCGAGTCCTTTGGGCCGGCCTCACTGGTGCGCGAGAGCGACCCCTCGACCACGGTATTTAGGCCGCAGGCGGCAGCGAGTGAGGCCATTGTTGAGTTTGTCGATGCGGGGGTCGAGCAAGCCTGGTCGGCCAGCGACGGTAATTTATTAGCCTTTGCCGAGGCCCATGGCCTGAGTCCCGAGTTTGGCTGTCGCAGTGGTCAATGTGGTGCCTGTAAGGTGCCCCTGGTATCGGGCCGCGTGAGCTATCAAAATGAGCCTTCAGCGGCCGTTGCCGACAACGAGGTGCTGCTGTGTTGCGCCGTGCCTGGTGCCGTTCAGGGGCAGGAGGTGGTGAAGCTGGCACTAGGGCTTTAGTCGATAAATTGAGATACCAGTCATTTTCTAGCAAGCCTGGTAGCGCATTATTTTAGCAAGGGGGGTTGAAAGGGTGATTAACAACAGGCATTCGCAACAGAACATAAATGGCTGTTCGTATAAATATTGAATGATGTGAGAGGTATTGAGAATGAGCGCAAATGAAGAAATAAAAAAACCACTGCCACCCTTTAGTCGCAAGGAGGCGGAGCTAAAGGTGAGGTTGGCCGAGGATGCCTGGAACTCCCGCAGTCCTGAGAAAATTGCCCTGGCCTATAGCGCCAACAGCCGCTGGCGCAACCGCGATGAGTTTATCCAGGGCCGCCAGCAAATCGTAGCGTTTTTACAGGCCAAGTGGGCGCGAGAGCACGAGTATCGCTTAATTAAAGAACTCTGGGCCCACGAGGGCAATCGCATCGCCGTGCGCTTCGCCTATGAGTGGCACGATGACAATAACAATTGGTTTCGCGCCTACGGCAATGAAAACTGGCAGTTTAGTAGAGCGGGCTTGATGGAGTATCGCCACGCCAGCATTAATGATCTGGCCATTGGCGAGGGCGAGCGTCTATTTCGCTGGCCCCTGGGTAGGCGCCCGGATGACCATGCCGGTCTCAGTGAACTGGGTTTATAGAGGGGCGGGGTTTTTCTGTAGCCGGCACTGCCACTTGGTCGAGTGGTAAAGAGACTGCATGAGCGGCAGTGGATCTGGTCATGGCTAGTTGTGGCTAAGGGGTTTTACATGAATTTTGTCACCATCGGTGAGCTAGATATCACTTTCGCGTTTCAACATGGTTTTATTAAAGAAGGTGTAGTTATGCTTTTTTTCACGTTTGGCCGTATACATGGCAATATCTGAGAATTTCAGTATTTCTTCACTATTTTTCGAATCATCGGGTGATAGTGCGATGCCAATGCTTAGAGAAATTTCTATGGGAATACCGTTGAACATCAAGGGGGAGGTGAACTTCTCTAAAATATGACCAGCTATTGTATTGAGGTGTGAGGTCTCAGCAATGTCGTTTAAAATGAGCACAAACTCGTCGCCTCCCAGGCGAAACAGCGAATCATCTGTGCGTAGCATCCCCTTCAATCGCTTGGCCGTCTCTATGAGAACGGCATCTCCCGCATCGTGGCCCAGGTTGTCATTGAGTTGTTTAAAGCCGTTGAGGTCGATAAAGCAGACCGCCATTTTTTTGTTACTGGCTGAGGTGCTGACGATAGAGTCTCTAATGGTTTTGTTGATTTCGCTTCTATTCAATAAGCCGGTTAGGTGGTCGTGAGTCGCCTCATGGCTTAGGGCTGCGGTGTTGGCATAGACCTTTTCACTCATTTGATAAAAACGTGAGAGCAAATAGCCCATTTCATCCTTAGGTAAAATATCCTGGATGTTTTGTTGTTCGCCTCTTTCCATTTTTGCGGTATTAAGCAGCAGCATGGAAATGGGCGAAAACAATTTATTTCTGATGAAAATCATGGTGATTATTCCCAGAAATAGGAAAAACAGAATTTCAAGGGCCATCAGCGTGGTGATCTGTGCTCTGCTTTCTCTGAAATCACCCTTTCTAGTTTCGAGCAATAGGTGCTCTGTATTCTCGAAGGCGATAATGTCTAGCCTTATCTCATCCATGATTTGTTTGCCGCTATTTCTCTTCACTACATCAATGGCTTTTTCCGCATTTTCCGCATTTTCCGCATTTTCATGTTTTCGAAGATCGATGGTGAGTTTTAATTCTTCAAATTTTTTGCCCATCGCACCATGAATTGTTTTCAAGCGTTTTATCTGCTCGGGATTGTCGGAGGTTAGCTGGGTCAATCTCTTGAAGCTCTCTTCCGCGGATGACAGCCCCTTAAGGTAGGGCTCCAGATAGTCGGGATCCCCGGTCAGTAAGTAGCCCCGCTGCCCGGTTTCTGCGTCGGTCATGGAGCTTAATAAGTTCTTCGATTCGTTTAAGACTTCATGGGTATGAATGACCCAGTTAAGTTTTTCCTCTACGTAGTTCTCGAGGAGGAAGGTAAAGACGGTATTACCAATGGCAAAGGTAAAGAGGGTGACTAGTAATAGCGTTAACTTAAACCGTATGCTCATTCTGTTGGTAACTCGGGTGAATAATGGAAAGGTGAATGTTTTGTTCTATGGCCTGGACGCTTCGCCCTACCGCTATTATTTCTTTGTACTCGTGTTAGTCGGGAAGGTGGGGGCTATTTAGCGCGTACCGCTCGCCATAAATTAACTTACGAGGACTTGGCTTTACTGATTTTTGCTTGAATGGCGTCGAAGGATGCTGTGGGGTGCCTGGATGTCGGGAAATATCAAAATCATGCTCTTTTTGCTTAAATCATGCTCTTTTTAGTTGTAGTAGGATCAGCTTAGCTCGACTCAAACTTGAGTAGAGCAAAATACGACTCCATACATACGTGATTCCCTGGTGGCCTAATGTGCGCAACCCTATGTAGGGCAGGTTCTGCCCTACATCTCCCTTGGGAAGGATATTAAGTGCTTTGCCTTTATTGATCAATCGATACTTGTTTTCTGCATCTACGATGCTCGGCGCCATTACTTGGTGAGCGCTCAGCTGGAGGTGGAGGCAAATTATTACACTGTGTCGCACTTTGCCGCTTACCTATGTGTGCCCGTCAATGGTCGAAAGGCCGGTGTTCAGTTGTGTTGACCGGGCACGGCTAAAAAAACCAGGGGGATGGCTTTAATTCTTGACACCGGCTTTCGCCAATAGCGCTCGCGCCACGCCCGAGTCATTCTGGCGTCCCAGTTGGCGAATAATAAAGTCACCGGCCTGCACTAGCTTTTCAAGATCGATACCGTGGCTAATGCCCAGGCCATTGAGCATATAGACCACATCTTCGGTGGCGACATTGCCCGTTGCACCGGGGGCGTAGGGGCAGCCACCGAGACCGGCCACCGAACTATCAACCACGGAAACACCCAACTCCAGGGCGGCGTAGATATTGGCCAGTGCCTGGCCATAAGTGTTGTGACAGTGCATGGCGATTTTCTGAATGGGAATGGCAGTGGCCACGGCGTCGATAATGGCTTTGGTCTGCCCGGGCGTAGCAACGCCGGTGGAGTCGCCGAGGGAGACCTCGTAACAGCCCATGTCGAGCAGGGCTTTCGATAGCGGCGCGAGAGTGCTGGGCTCGATGGCGCCCTGGTAGGGGCAACCGGCAACGACGGAAATATAGCCCCGCACATCGAGGCCCTCGGCGCGGGCGAGCTTGGTCAGTTCGCTGGCTCGGGCCAGGCCCTCGGCAATAGAGCAGTTGGTATTTTTCTGGCTGAAGGCTTCGCTGGCGGCGATAAACACGGCGACCTCGGTAACGCCAGCCGATATGGCCCGCTCAAGGCCGCGCATATTGGGTGTTAGTGCCGAGTAGGTGACGCCGCTCTGGCGCTTTAAGGTGCCAAATACGGCCTCACTACCGGCCATTTGTGGCACCCATTTGGGGCTGACAAAGCTGCCGCTTTCGATGGCCGATACTCCGGCGGCGGCAAGTTGCTCGATGAGATCGACCTTGGTGGCGGTATCCACCGGGGCCGGTTCATTTTGCAGGCCGTCGCGGGGGCCAACTTCAAAAATTTTGACGTGCTGTGGCAGGCTCATTGGCTGTGCTCCAGGGGTGAATTACTCTCGAAAAAAAAGGATGCCCCCGCCCAGGAGTCAAGGCTCATGGGCGGGGGCATCCTTTGCGGGCATTGGCTCCGGCGAATTACTCGCTATCGGCCGCCTCAAAGTTAACCAGCTCCGCGCCACCGTCAACCAGATCGCCGGGCTGGCAGTAAAACTCCACCACGATGCCGTCGGCTGGGGCGCGAATGGTGTGCTCCATTTTCATCGCTTCCATAATCACAATGGCCTGATCCTTCTTCACCGTGGCGCCGGCCTCGACGGGCAGGGCGACAATGGTGCCTGTCATCGGCGCGCTGAAACCGGCTTCGGCATCGTCACCTTGATCACCGCAGTCGGGTTCAATGATGCTGAATTGCAGGGCGGCATCTTGGGTAAACAAACTGTAGATGCCGTCGTGGGCAACGACTGAGGCATGAATGCGGTGGCCGTCGATATCGGCATACAGGTCGCTGCCGGCCAGGCTGCCGCTAAGTTGAATGTGCATCTCGGTGTCGGCACCGGGTGTACTCAGGCTAAAGTGGCCGGGGCTGGTTTCCTCGGCAAGTACCCTGATCTCGCTGCCATTAATCAGCAGGGGGTATTCATGGATGTTGGCGCTGCCACTGCGCCAGCCGTTGGTGGCGTGCCAGGGCGAATGGGGGTCGGCACTTTGCGAGGCAAAGGCCGCGGCATCCTGATTGCGCTGGAGGATTAGGAAGAGCGTCGCCAGAGGCACGTAGCGCTCTAACTCGGTTTCGTTTTTATGGAAGATTATGTCGCGGTGCTTTTCGATAAAGCCGGTGTCGAGATCGGCCTGGCGGAAGGGCTCGGCAGTGGCCAGATTGTAGAGAAACTCGACATTGGTGGTCATGCCACTGATGCGGTATTCGCTCAAGGCCTTGGCCAGACGACTCAGGGCGCGGTCGCGATTCTCATCCCAGACGATCAGTTTGGCAATCATCGGATCGTAATAGATGCTGACCTCGTCGCCCTGCAATACACCGGTGTCGACGCGCACGTTGGCGCTCTCTTCGGGGGGTTGTAGGTAGGAGAGGGTGCCGGTGACGGGTAGGAAGTCGTTGTCGGGGTCCTCGGCGTAAATACGTGCCTCAAAGGCGTGGCCGTTAATTTGCAACTGATCCTGAGTCAGTGGCAGATCCTGCCCGGCGGCGACACGCAGCTGCCACTCGACCAGGTCCTGACCGGTGATCATTTCGGTGACGGGGTGCTCGACCTGCAAGCGGGTGTTCATCTCCATGAAAAAGAAGGTGTCGTCGGTATCGAGCAAAAACTCAACCGTGCCCGCACCCTCGTAGTTGATGGCCTTGGCGGCGAGCAGGGCGGCGTCACCCATGGCGGCGCGCACCATTTGGTTCATGCCCGGCGCCGGTGCCTCTTCAATGACTTTTTGGTGGCGCCGCTGTATCGAGCAGTCGCGCTCAAACAGGTAAACGCCGTTGCCGCTCTGGTCGCAAAACACCTGTATTTCAACGTGGCGGGGTTGGGTGAGGTATTTTTCGACCAGCATACGGTCGTCACCAAAGCTCGACAGTGACTCGCGCTTGGCGGCCTCCAGAGCCTCGTCAAAGTCCTCGCTCTTCCATACTTCGCGCATGCCCTTGCCGCCACCACCGGCGGTGGCTTTGAGCAATACCGGGTAGCCCATGTCGTCGGCGTGCTTTTTCAAAATGGCTGGGCTCTGGTCGTCGCCGTGGTAGCCGGGCACCAGGGGTACGCCGGCTTTTTCCATAATTTGTTTGGCCGCAGACTTTGAGCCCATGGCTTCAATGGCGCCAACGGGTGGGCCAATAAAGACAATATCGTTGGCCTTACAGGCCTGGCTAAAGGCGGCATTTTCAGAGAGGAAGCCATACCCGGGGTGCACGGCCTGGGCGCCGGTAAGCTTCGCGGCTTCGAGCACACGCTCGGACAGCAGGTAGGAGTCCTTCGATGGCGCGGCGCCGATGTTGACGGCTTCGTCGGCCATGTTGACGTGGAGGGCGTTGGCGTCGGCGTCGGAGTAAACAGCGACGGTGCGAATACCCATTTTACGGGCGGTGCGAATAACTCGGCAGGCAATTTCGCCGCGATTGGCAATTAAAATTTTATCGAACATAGTCTGAT
>MAAU01000016.1 GCA_002162825.1 Gammaproteobacteria bacterium 54_18_T64 | reverse complement strand
CGGCCAATAAGAGGTCGTGGGTGTGGTAGGTCAATTCCCTCTCCCAGGGTTCGATATAGCGTATTCCCAGCTCTTTTGCCTGCGCAAACACGCTGGCGTAATCGCCGTCCAGAAAGCGATCGCTTTGGTCGGAGCGGCCGATAACCTGGGCGTAGAGGTCACCCGGGTATTCTCGCAACACCGCCAGCAGTTCCGTTTGATAGCTGTCCTTGCCCGAGAGCCACCACATGGCAGCGCCCACTCTTTGCTCGAGGGCGGGGTCGTCCCAGAGCCGGTTAATAATGGTTTCTGCAATTGCGCTGTCTGCCAATACGGTGTGTACCTCGACGGCGATGGCCTTGCTGGGCAGGGCGAGGGCAAAGCTGGTGGCGGCGGTGGTGACTGCCTCAATCCAGTTGTCCGGGGTCAAACCTGCAGCTTCTAGCGTTGAGAGGGGCACGCCATTGAAATGTCCCTCTACGCCGTTGCTGGTCATTTGCGGTAAATACACCAGGCTCATGCGCGGGTCATCGCCATACTCGGCGGCCAGTGCCAGAGCGAGATCTTGCAAGCGCAGTTGTACCTGTAGATCCCAGAACTTGGGGATGCTGACGTCGCCGAGCATGGAGTTGATCACAAAAGAATCGGCTTCATCGTAGAGCCACTGGGGGGACTCCTTGCCGGCAATAATCGCCAGTGACCACAGTTTCCCTTCGGAGTAGTCATCCATGCTGTCGATTTGATCCTCGATCAGTGCCCAGTTGAATGCGCCGGGGCTGGGCTCCAGTTGGTTCCATTTGACACGTATTAGTGCACCGAGGGCATGCTCGTTGGCCAGGGCCTCCCCACGGCCGATCGAGCTACTGTAAATGCCGGTGGGTTTGTCGATGGTCTCCGTTTCGGCCTTGAGTGTTAGCGGTGTTAGGGAGAGGCAGCAGGCCAGGACACTACAGCAGTGGATAAATGGCCGTCGAGTTTTTTCATATAAGCCTTTTGGCCCATGGGGACTTCCTGTCTTTTTCATCAAAGTATTCCCTTAAGAATTAGCAGTGCAGTAGGACTAGTAACGGGCAAGTACTGATAGGGTTGACAGGGATGCTTGAGTTTTTTGTTTGGGGTGCTCTAAAGCGGCAGTTTTGCCGGAACAGGCTGCTATTTTCATGGCTTTGAAATTAAGACGTGGGGCAAGACCTCATTCTTGAGCGCCGTTTGGCAAGGGTCTGACCCTGGGTGGGTCTTATCTAAGCTCTAGTCGTGCATCGTCTCGACTGAGGTTGGGGTGGCCATTGTCTCTGAGGTGGTGAACAAATTTCAGGGTTTTAAAGGCATCAAACCAGGTGTGCAGGTGTTTGCCAAAGCTCTGTGTTGAGGTGCTGATATTGCGAGCGGCCTCAATGGCTCGCGTTGCACCAATGGCTTGTAGGGCCTGGCGAGCAGCAGTCGATAGGGGCAGCTCCTCGAGGGGCCGTGTCTGGCTCATGGGCATGGCGTCGAGCCAGGTTTTTAGCTCGATAAAAATCTGTGGGTGATAAAAGATCTGCGCCGTGTCGAGGTCTTTTTCGAGCAACAACTGGCTAATTGCCGGGCCAGTACCAAAGGGCACACGGTCGGATTGGCGCGCGGCAATATTGATTTGCGGGCCCGGCAGCTGATAAATGGGGCCGGTCTTGGCCAGTTTATTTAATAAATAAAAATCTTCGCCGCCACTGCGTTTGGGAAAGCCCCTCACCTGGGCGTAGTGCACTGCCGATGCGGCGATGGTGCTGCCAATGGTCTGAAAGGCGTAGGGTGAGCCGGCGCGATTCAGGCCATCGACATATTGCGCCATGCGTTGCTCGTAGAGCCGGGTTGCCCGGCCAATGGCGCTGTCGTCACAGAGGTGTTTGAAGGGGAAGATGGCTGCGGCGGGCTGGGCTTTGCCCCTGGCATTTATTGCGCCGTCGAGGGCGCTAAAGTAGTTGCTTGGTAGTTGGGCATCGGCATCGCTGGTGTAAATCCACGGGTGGTTGATATGCCCGCTGTCGATCAGGCTGAGAATAATGTCGGCGCCGATTTTTCTCGCCAGGCCAACCCCCTGCTTTTTGGGTATTTGCCGTGTTGGGCTAAAACGGTCGATCAGCAGCACGTCACTGTCGGTGTTGGGGATGGCGCGCAGCTCTAAGTGGCTCCCCGATTGGCATGGGCTGGTGCAGGCCATCAGGTTTCGCCATAACTGGCTGTTGTCGGCATCGGGGCCTGGCAGGCTGTCGGGTTGATTGACGACGAGCACCAGTAGTGCGGCGTGTTGCTTGAGTAGGGTGGTGGTGAGACACCGGTAAAAGGCCGGGTCCTCCTTATAAACGGGAATCACCAGGCCGTATTGCCAGCGGCCTTTTTTTTCACTGGCGCAGAGTTGCTCTCTGGCTAAGCCGGCTTCGGGCTCGGCATAACGCGCCAGATATTGACCACAGCCCTTCATGGCGCTTGAGTTCGATACTTGGGCATGACGCCCATCAATGCAGGGCGGCCCTGGCAGGCAGCGTGCTCACTAGCTGGGCCTCAAAGTCGAGCAGTTGGTCGAGGCGTGCAGCGACAACGGCGGCCGGGAAATGATTTTCCGCCAGTTCGATAAACAGACCCTGGTGGCGGTCTTCGCTGCGGGTAATGGCCTGATAAAAGGCTTTTAGTTCATGTTCTGCGCTTGAATCGCCCTCGGGCAGGGCCGCGGCAACCAGGCCAAAGCGCTCGGCACCACGGGCTTCAATCACGCCGCCCAACAACAGGCGGTCGAGGAAATAGTCGTCGCGACCGTTGCGTACTTGCTTGCGCAACTGGTTGACGTAGGGGTCTTTCTCATCTTTCTGTAATTGTAATTGGCGGGCCGTCATCAGCTTGACCACTTCGCGGAAGTGCTCGAGTTCTTCGATGCTGAGATCGATCATGGCGCTGACGATGTCGGGCTTGTCGGCGTAGTGTAGGGCCATGGACATGGCCATGCCGGAGGCCTTCTTTTCGGCACCGGCGTGGTCGATAAGAAAGGCGTCAAAGTCGTCGAGCACGGTTTTCGCCCAGTCGGACGGGGTTTGGTAGCGCAGTTTAAACATCGTGGAGTCACATTGGGCTTCGGGTTATTATGGGCGATTATCGCAGATGCCGGGCCTGTTGCTAAGGCCGGAGTCGGGCAGGTTTAGAAAGACCTTTTAGTCCAGTCAATTGAGAGAGTTAAATGATTATAAAGCCAAAAGTTCGCGGATTTATTTGTACCAATGCCCACCCACAGGGGTGCGCGGCATCGATCAATCAGCAAATTGACTACGTGAAGGCCAAGGGGCCAATCAGCGATGGGCCAAAAAAAGTACTGGTGATTGGCTCGTCCACGGGCTATGGCATGGCCTCGCGTATTACCGCCGCCTTTGGCTGTGGTGCCGATACCCTGGGTGTGTTTTTTGAAAAACCACCGACCGAGCGCCGCACCGGCTCGGCGGGCTATTACAACTCGGCGGCGATGCAGGCGGCGGCTCGCGCCGAGGGTCTGTACGCCGAAAGTATCAATGGCGATGCCTTTTCGGATGAAATTAAAGCAGAGGTGATTGCCACCTTGAAGCGCGATATGGGCCCGGTTGATCTGGTGGTCTATTCCCTGGCTTCGCCGCGACGCACCGACCCGAAGAGCGGTGAGACCTATATTTCCTCCCTCAAGCCCATCGGCGAGGCCTTCACCATGAAGGGCGTCAATACCGATAGCCTGGCCGTGGATGAGGTGACCGTCGAGCCCGCCACCGAGGAGGAGATCAACAATACCATTAAGGTCATGGGTGGTGAGGACTGGGAGTGGTGGATCGATGCCTTGAACGATGCCGGTTTATTGGCCGATGGCTGTAAAACCACGGCCTATACTTATATTGGCAAGGAGTTGACCTGGCCGCTCTACGGTCACGCCAGTATTGGCATGGCGAAGAAAGACCTCGATCGCGCCAGTACGGCGATCAACAGCAAGCTGGAGACCATTGGTGGCGAGTCGCGCGTTTCGGTATTGAAGGCCCTGGTGACCCAGGCCAGTTCGGCGATTCCCATTATGCCCCTGTATATTTCCATCCTCTACAAGGTGATGAAGGCCGAGGGCACCCACGAGGGTTGCATTGAGCAGATACAGGGCTTGTTTGAGCGCCAGATCTATACCGCCGGACAGGCCGATATTGATGAAGATGGGCGCTGGCGTATGGACGGCGAAGAGTTAAAAGACAGTGTTCAGGCCCAGGTGGCAGCGCTGTGGGATAGTGTGAACACGGATAACATCGGCGAGCTGACCGACTTTAAGGGCTACCATCAGGAATTTTTACGCCTCTTCGGCTTTGGTCTCGATGGCGTCGATTACGAGGCGGATACCAGCCCCCTGGTCGAATTATAGGCCGCGGCGGCAGAACTGAGTTAAAACGATAATAATAGGTCCATGCTCGTCGCGCTTGAGTGTCGATAGCGCGATGACAAAGCCAATAAGGTGAAATGTTTATGAGTACAGTCGATCAATTTACCCCCCTGGTGCGGCGCATCAGTGCACCCAACGGTAGTGCCATGACGGGGCCGGGCACCAATGCCTATCTTATTGGCAGGGAAGAAATCGCCGTGCTCGACCCGGGGCCCATCTACGACAGCCATATTGACGCCATACTGGCCGCTGGCGGCGACAAAATCCGCTGGATTATTGTCACCCACACCCACAAGGATCACTCCCCGGCGGCAAAAATCCTCGCCGAGAAGACAGGTGCCAAACTGATCGGTTGCGTGATGGATGAACCGGATGGCTTTCAGGATGAAACCTTTGCCGTGGACGAGAATATTCGCCACGGTGAACTGTTTAAAACCGACGAATTTACCCTCGAGGCGGTGCATACCCCCGGCCATGTCGGCAACCACTTCTGCTTCTTTCTGCACGAGGATGGCCTGCTGTTTTCCGGCGACCATATTATGGATGGCTCCACGGTGGTGATTATTCCCCCCAGCGGCGATATGAGGGACTATCTCGATTCCCTCGATATTCTCCGCGACATGCCCCTGAAGCACATCGCCCCGGGCCATGGCAATTTGATGGCCGAGCCGCAAAAGGTGGTCGAAACTCTGTATCGCCACCGCATGATGCGGGAGCAAAAGGTGATCGCTGGCATGGGTAGGCTCGGTGAGTCGAGCCTGCTGGGTATGCTGTCGACCATTTACGATGATGTCGATAAGAAGGTTTACTACTACGCGCGTTTTTCTCTGTGGGCCCACTTGTTGAAACTGGAGCGCGATGGCAAGGCGAAACGCACCTCGAGCAATGATGAGTTTGACCAGGAGTGCTGGGTGCTGAGTTAGGTGCTAGTCTTGCTATTGCGGGATAAGCGTTTTAACACCAGCCTGAGGAGGATGGAATATGGACATGTCACCCCATACATTGGCAACTTTATTTGAACAGCTCGGCCTGCCGGCCACGGAGTCGGCGATTGATGTTTTTATCGATCAGCACAGTCCCCTCGACCCCCAGTTGGCCTTGCAGGAGGCCGGATTCTGGAATCCGGGGCAGCGCTCCTTTCTTATCGAGGCGCTGGCGGATGATTCCGACTGGACGGAGATGGTCGAACATCTCGATGCTTATTTGCGCCGCTAAACACTCCCAGCACTAAGGTCTTACGGCGCTGTCGACGGGTCGCTAGCGGGGCTTAAGGCCCTGGCGGTGAGAGAATCGGTGAGTGGTGCTTGTGCCAGCTTCAGTAGCTCAGTAACATGACGCTTTTTTTGGAGCAAGGCTATGATCACCGGTAGTATTGTGGCGATGGTCACCCCGATGGTTCCCGAAACGTTGGCGGTGGACTGGCCGGCCCTGAAGAGGTTGGTGGATTGGCATATTGACGCGGGCACCGATGCCATTGTCGCGGTCGGTACCACGGGCGAGTCGGCGACCTTGAATGTCGATGAGCACCTTGAAGTGGTCAAAGTGTGTGTGCAGCAGGCCGCGGGGCGCATTGCCATTATCGCCGGCACCGGTGCCAACAGTACCAGCGAGGCCATTGAGCTGACGGCAGCGGCGAAAGAATGTGGCGCCGACGCCTGTTTGCTGGTGACCCCCTATTACAATAAGCCGACCCAGGAAGGTTTGTATCTACATTACAAGGCCATTGCCGAGGCGGTGGCAATACCGCAGATTCTCTACAATGTGCCCGGCCGCACGGCCTGCGACATGTTGACCGAGACCGTGTGTCGACTGGCGCCCCTGGATAATATTGTCGGCATTAAAGAGGCGACGGGCGATCTTGATCGCGCTCGCGACATTGTTGCCGGCACTGGCGATGACTTTGCGGTTTACTCCGGGGATGACGCCACTGCGGCCGAGCTGATTTTGCTCGGTGGTAAGGGTAATATCTCGGTGACCGCCAATATTGCACCGCAGAAAATGCAGCAACTCTGTGCCGCAGCTCTGGCCGGTGATGCCGACCGGACCCGGGCTTTGAATGCCAAGGTGGCCGCTTTACATGAGGTGTTGTTTGTCGAATCTAACCCGATACCGGTCAAGTGGGCGGTTGCTGAAATGGGTTTGATGGCGCAGGACACCATACGCCTGCCCCTGACGCCCCTCGCTGTGAATTATAGAGCCGAGCTGAAATCTGCCATGCAGGCCGCCGCTGTTCTATAGCGATCTGTCAATAATCCGTTTGCGCCTGAGTACATTACTCCCTGGGAATTGAATGAATAAAGTCTGGCAAGTGAATCAATATACGCGATGGTCGGCCCTGATCCGGCCGCTGTCTGTGGCACTCGGTGCAACATTACTGTCGGCTTGTCAGATGCTGGATGATGACGGTATGTTTCGCGACCGTGGCAATGACTACCAGCTGGCCAGTGAACTGCCAGTTATTGCGGTGCCCGAGGGCGCGGATAATCAGGCCCTGGGTGAGCTCTATGTGATCGCGGAAATTCCCGATACTAGCTTATTGCTGGAGGAAACGGTTGGTGCCCCCAGGCCTCAGCCGCTGAGTGGTAACCTGCTCGATGAAGAAGTGAAAATTCAGTCCCTAGGTGGTAAGCGCTGGGTCTTGACCAATCGCGCGCCGAGTGAGGTGTGGCCACGCATTCGAAGTCTTTTGAATCGCAATTCCCTGCCTACGGCCTATGCAGATGCCGCATCGGGTGTGCTGGAAACGGTATGGCTAGAACTGAAGGATGATGAGGTCTATAAGCACCGCTTTCAGTTCCGCATTGAACCGGGTGTACAGCTTGATAGCACCGAAGTGGCGATAGTGCATATGCGCGTTGTAAAAGGCATGGAGCCGGGTGCCTGGCCCTTGCAGTCCGATGACGATGAGCGTGAAAAAGCCATGGCCAATATGCTGGCCAGTGAACTGGCGGGTGACCAGTCGAGCGGCACGGTGTCTCTACTGGCGCAGTCCATTGGCGGTGAGTCCAAGGTTGAAATCGTCACGCCGAAGCAGGCTAGCCCCTTTTTATTACTCAAGCTCGATTACGATCGCTCCTGGGCTTCTGTGGGCTATGCTACCGGCCGAGATGGCTTCCTGTTAGTTGACCAGGATCGCAGCGAGGGGGTGTTCTACGTGCACTACGGCGAGCCTGACGAAGAGGAAGAAGAGGGCTTCTTTGCCAGCATGTTTAAGGGAGACAAAGTCGAGCAGCGTCTGTCGGTGACTTATTTGATTCGTTTGATCCGAGGTGAAAAAGGTACTGAGGTGAGAGTGGTCGGTGCCGAGCAACAGTTACTCGAGCGCACAGAGGCCTTGCGCCTATTGAAAAAAATTCGCGCCAATCTTTCCTAAGCGCTGGTTGGCAAGGCTCAAGCCGGGGTTTTCGATGCTGGTCTTAAGATCGCTTTGAGGGCGGCAGTGCTAGGGTGGCCGCGGTGATGCGCTTTACCTCATTGGGCAGTGGCAGCAAGGGCAATGCCACGCTGGTGGAAGCCGACGATACCTGTCTTTTGGTCGACTGTGGTTTTTCGGCACGCGAGCTGGAGCGACGGCTGGTTTTGGTGCAGCGCGAGGGCTCTCGGCTGAGTGCCATTTTGGTGACCCACGAGCACGGCGATCACATTAAAGGCGTCTGGACACTGGCGCGGCGCTATCAGCTAACGGTCTACATGAGCGCTGGAACCGCCAGGGCCGCTGGGGCGCCAGGCGATGTGCGCTTACATTTGATTACGCCGCAGCAGCGCTTCCAGGTGGGTGCTGTCGAGGTGCTGCCGGTGGCGGTGCCCCATGATGCTCGCGAGCCAGTACAATTTGTCTTTAATTACGCGGGGCTGAAGTTGGGGGTGCTTACCGACCTGGGACATATCAGTGCTCACGTGCTGGCGTGTTATCAGCGCTGCGACGCTTTATTGGTCGAGGCCAATCATGACCCGGCGATGCTGGCAGCGGGATCTTACCCCTATGCCTTGCAGCAGCGGGTGGGTGGTGATTGGGGGCATTTGAATAATGGCCAGACGGCGGCCTTGCTAGATGCCCTGGAGCCCGGCTCTCTGCAGGTTTTGATGATTGGGCATATTAGTCAGCAGAATAATTCTCTAAGTGCGGTAGAGAGGGTGATGGCGCCTCTGACGGCAGCCCTTCCCCAGATTGTATACGCCAGTCAGGATGACTGTGTGGATTGGCTGGCCCTGGAGTAGGGGTAGTCGTAAAATGACGGAAACTCAATATACTTACAGGTCGCGTCAAAGTGCTATCTCAGCACGTTAATAGAGTCGCGATATTGAAGCTGATGTTCAGAACACAAGTCCAGGAGACTCTCTGACAATGGAAAAACGTAAAGAATTGTATCAAGGTAAGGCGAAATCGGTTTTTACCACGGATGACCCCGAGACATTGATCCTGTTTTATCGCAATGACACCTCTGCTTTTGATGGCAAAAAAATCGAGCAGTTAGATCGCAAGGGTATGGTCAACAATAAGTTCAATGCCTTTATTATGGAGAAGTTGGAAGCCGCTGGTATTGCGACCCACTTTAAATCCTTGCTCAGCGACCAGGAGTCGCTAGTGGCACGACTGGATATGATTCCGGTGGAATGCGTGGTGCGCAATATTTCCGCGGGCAGTATTTGCCGCCGCCTGGGTGTGGAGGAGGGACTCGAGCTGAACCCGCCGACCTTTGAGTTTTTCCTTAAAAATGATGATCTCGGCGATCCGATGATCAATGACTACCACATCAGCTCCTTTGGCTGGGCGGAGCCCGAGCATGTGGAGAAGATGAAGGCCCTAACCTTTGCCGTTAATGACGTGTTGAAGGCCTTGTTTTTAGACAGCAATATACTACTGGTCGATTACAAGCTGGAGTTTGGTGTTGCGACCGGTGGTGAAGTGGTACTGGGGGATGAGTTCACTCCGGATGGTTGCCGTTTGTGGGATGTGGATACCCGTGAAAAGTTGGATAAAGACAGGTTTAGGCAGGGTTTGGGCGACGTGGTGGAATCTTATGAGCTGGTTGGTCGCAGGTTGGGTCTAAGCTTCGATTAGGCGATTTCCAAGGTTTTTTGTGACCGCGGCGCAGTCTTTTCCACAGTTAGTTGTTTTACTTGAAGTTGCTTTTTCAATAGCTCTGTAAGTCATTGATTTGTTAAGTCGGTTTATTTAAGTCTTTGATTTTATTGGTTATTATTTTATGACTAAAAAGTAACCATTTCGTGGTGGTATCAACGATTGCGGGGCTTTCTGGCACTTGTTGGCCCTCAATCCACAGACTTATCCACAGTTTTTGTGGGTAAGTGCTGTCAATAGAAACGCTGAAAAAAAAGAAAATAAATACCGGGATTTTTCTGAGATATAGTGTTACCTCAGCCGGCCTGTTGTTACCAGGCTTTGCACCCCGCAGAGCAAAGCCTGGTTCCTAAATAGCCAAAGACAATTGTCGATACTCCTCCCCACGTGTAACTGCTACCCTTGGCAGCGAATTGACATTGCGCTACCTAGCGTCTTTGTAAATATCACCATTGGAGGGAGTACACATGCTATTGAATGGCTCGATTATTATTTGGGGGCTGTTGGCTCTCGCCGTCGTCACCTTATTTAAAGGTGTTAAACAGGTGCCCCAGGGCAGTAAATGGGTCATACAGCGTCTCGGTAAATATCATCGCAGCCTGCCGCCGGGGCTGCAGTTTATTATTCCCTATATGGACAATGTGTCCTACAAGGTGACCACCAAGGATATCGTGCTCGATATCCCCTCCCAGGAGGTGATTACCCTCGACAATGTGGTGATTATTGCCAACGCCGTGGCCTATATTAATATCCTCTCGCCGGAAAAGGCCGTTTATGGCGTCGAAGATTACGAGATTGCGATTCGTACCCTGGTGCAAACAGCCTTGCGTTCCATCGTCGGTGAAATGAAGTTGGATGATGCCCTGTCTTCGCGGGATAAAATCAAAGTGGCCTTAAAAGCGGCCATTTCCGATGATATTGCCGATTGGGGTATTACCCTGAAAACGGTGGAAATTCAGGATATCAACCCCTCGGCGACGATGCAGTCGGCGATGGAGGAGCAGGCGGCGGCCGAGCGTGAGCGCCGAGCCACGGTGACCCGCGCCGATGGTGAAAAGTCGGCGGCGATTTTGGAGGCCGACGGTCGTCTTGAGGCCTCCCGCCGAGATGCCGAGGCGAAAATCGTTATTGCCGAGGCCACCAAGGAGGCGATTGAGAAAGTGACTTCGGCAGTGGGAGAGAATGACTTGCCGGTGATGTATCTCTTGGGTGAACGCTACGTCGATGCCGTCAGAGACATGGCTAAATCTGAGAACAGTAAACTATTAATCTTACCTGCAGATATCCCCGCTGCCGTAAGAGGCATTATGGGCGGTGGTAAATAGTTTCAATTAAGCCGCTTCAGTATCTAAAAAGCCCGGACGTACTTGCAAACGTGCCGGGCTTTTTGTTGGCCGTCGTTCAGCAATTTGAACGCGGGTTTATTGAATCCGCATCGAATAATCAACGGCCTGGCAATGCTTGGTTAGCGCCCCCGTTGAGACGAAGTCAATGTCGAGGCTTTGATATTGGCCGATATTGTCGGCGGCGATATTGCCCGATACCTCCAGCTCCACCGCAGAGGATTTATCATGAGTCTGGCTAATCTGCCGCGCCTGTTGAATATCCTCAGTGGAAAAATTATCCAACATAATGCGGTCGGCCCCGGCGTCGAGGGCCTGCTGGTATTCGCCGAGGCTTTCCACCTCTACCTCCACCGGCTTTTGCGGGGCGATAATGCGTGCTTGCGCAACCGCCTTGGCGATGCCGCCGCAGGCGGCGATATGGTTTTCCTTGATTAAAAAGGCGTCATAGAGGCCAATTCTGTGATTGTCGCAGCCGCCGACCTTGACCGCATATTTTTGCGCCAGGCGTAGGCCGGGCAGAGTCTTGCGAGTGTCGAGTACCCGTATTTTTTGGCCGTTCCCACCGGCATTGGCCATTAGGCTGGCGTAGTGTCGTGAGGTGGTGGCGGTGCCCGATAAGGTTTGTAGGAAGTTCAAGGCCGCTCGCTCGCCGGTCAGCAGTGCGCGGGCATTGCCCTGCAAGGTGCAGAGTACCTGGTTGACGCTGATGGCATCGCCATCTTTTACTGACCAGACCACCTTCAAGCTTGGGTCGAGCTGGTGGAAGACCTCGTTGACCCAGGCGATGCCGCAAACCACCGCGTTTTCACGGGTGATAATGGTCGCGCTGGATTGCTTGTCAGCGGGGATCAGCTGGGCGGTGATATCGCCACTGCCAATATCCTCGGCCAGAGCCAGTTGCACGCTGGCGATGATATTGGCGGCCAATGCTGGGTATATTTCCACGGAGTATCCTCGATAAATTTTGCGGCGATTATAGCAATGCAGTTAAGCTGCGGGAATATAAGTGAGGCAGAGGGGATGGATAGTGAGCGTGTTGATATATGCGGTAGTGGTTTGAAGCGGCCCGCGAGTTGATTTCTGACCAGGGCTGGATGGCCGGCGCACGGCAATGCCCCTCTCCCAACCAGGGTGAGCGACCCGTGGATGGCGAGGTCTCATTGCTGGTGATTCACAATATCAGTCTGCCCCCGGGCCAGTTTGGCGGTGGCTACATCGAGCAATTTTTCACCAATGTATTAAATGCTGATGAGCACAGTTATTTTGCCGAAATTGCCGAGCTACAAGTTTCCGCCCACCTGCTAATTGATCGCCGGGGCGAGGTGGTGCAGTTTGTGCCGTTGAGTCGCCGCGCCTGGCACGCCGGTGATTCTAGCTTTGCCGGCTGTGCCAATTGCAATGACTATTCCATCGGCATTGAACTTGAGGGCACGGATGTCGAGCCCTACAGTGATGCTCAGTACCAAAGTTTGGTCCAGGTTAGCCGTCAGCTGTTGGCTGCCTATCCGGCCTTGAAGACCGAGCGCATTGTCGGTCACAGTGATATTGCACCGGGCCGTAAAACGGACCCCGGCCCGGCCTTTGACTGGGCGCATTTTTTTGCCATGCTTGCCAGAACCGATATGACACAGGGAAATAGTGAAGAATGATCTTGTTAACCATTATTTTGGCGCTGGTGCTTGTCCATTACCGGGTGCCATTGACATCGCTGCAAAGTGACAACTGGTTTCATACCTGGCTTGAAAAGGTTTCTGGCTGGACTGTGGCGACTAAGTTCCCTGCGGGCCGGTTGTTGTTAGCGCTGGCCCTGCCCGTTGTGGGTTTATGGTTATTGCTGGACCTGCTCGCCGGCATCCCGTTTTTATTACTACTGGTGATTGAACTCGGGGTCTTACTTTACAGCTTTGGTCGGGGAGATTTACCGGCGCAATTGGGCACTCTGCAGAGCGACCTGCAGCGCGGCGATAGTCAGGCCGCCTTCCATGTGGGGGAGCAGCTCAGTGCCGACAAGAGCAGAATTGTGGCCTTTGACTTGCCCTCGCTGGCACAGGAGCTGCGTCGGCGCGTCGCCTATGCCTATTTCGAGCACTATCTGGCGGTTATTTTCTGGGGCCTTGTCGGTGGTGTTGCCGCTGCCCTGCTCTATCGCTTGTCCGTACTTTATCGTTCGGCCCTGGTGCAGTCGCTGGCCGAGTCTGCTGAGGGTGAGCCGGGTTTCTCCGGATATTTACAATTGCGTACAGCGAGTGGGTGGCTGACTTTCCTGGAGTGGCTGCCATTGGGCTTGAGCGGCCTGGTCTTGAGTCTAGTCGGCCAGTTTGGCGCAGGCCTCTCCCGCTTGACGCCGCGTTGGTGTAGCGGGCGGGCGAGTGCACAAGTGCTACAGGATTTTGTGGATGATGCTTTGGCTTATCCCGGGGATAGTGAGGCGAGGTCTAAGGCAGATATTGCCGCTAGTTGTGGGAATATAGCCGGACTCTTTAAGCGCGTCCTGGTTTTCTGGCTCTGCCTGTTGGCCGTCGGGCTGATTTTGTAGGCTTATTGGACCGAACCCTGGCTCTCATTAGGACCATTCCACGGCGCCACTTTGAACAGTAGTAGCATGCCGGGCAGGGCGAGCAGGGCGCAGATGTAGAAAAACTGCTCCCAACCCACGGCCTCGACCAAATAGCCGGTACCTGCATTGGCGACGGTGCGGGGCACGGCGGTCAGCGCGGTAAATAGTGCAAACTGTGTGGCGCTGTGGACGCGACTAGTGGTGCGGGCGATAAAGGCGATAAAGGCTGCGGCGCCGAGGCCGACACCGAGATATTCAAAGCCGATCACTAGCGCCAGTAGCCACAGCCCCTCGCCAACGTGGGCCATCAAGGCGAAGCCGAAAATAGAGATTAGCTGTACCAGGCCGAAGACCCATAGGGCTCGGTTGATGCCGATTTTAACCATCATCAAGCCGCCGAGCAGGCCGCCGACGATCATCGGCCACAGGGCGGCGTGTTTGGCGACCACGCCAATTTGCGCTAATTCAAAGCCCATGTCGATATAAAAGGGTGTCGCCAGTGCTGTAGCTAGATTGTCACCGAGTTTGTAGAGAAACATAAAGCTCAGTACCAGCAGGGCTTGGGATAGCCCGAGGCGCTGGAAGAACTCGCGGAAGGGTTCGACAATGGCGGCCCGCAGTGTTGCCGGGGTGGCGCCTGGGTGGCCGGGTTCTTTAATGGACAACGTCAGCACTATGGCCACCGACATAAAGGCAGCGGTGATCAAAAAAACCGTATCCCAGGGCAGGAAGTCGGCGAGAATTAATGACAGCGAGCCCGGGACCAGCCCGGCAATGCGATAGGCGTTGACATGAATGGAGTTGCCGAGGCCGAGCTCAATGTCGGGCAGCAGTTCACGGCGATAGGCGTCGATGACGATGTCCTGGCTGGCGCTTAAAAAGGCGATCAGGCCGCAGAGAGCGGCGAGGGGCCAAAGTTGAGTTGTGGTGTCAAACCGAGGCAGGGCGGCGATGCTGAGCAGCAGGCCGAGCTGGGTAAGCAGCATCCAGCCGCGGCGTCGCCCGAGGAGGGGCAGGGGATAGCGCTCCAGCAGCGGCGACCAAAAAAACTTCCAGGTATAGGGCAGGCCAATCAGGGTGAAGAGGCCGATTTCCTTGAGCCCAACGCCCTCCGTGCGCAGCCAGGCGGGTACCAGTGAAATCAGGATGTAGAGCGGTAGCCCGGAGGCAAAACCGGTAAAAACACAGATCAGCATGCGTCGGTTGAAGAGTATGTCGCGCAGGGGCTGGCTGCTCATAGTGTGCCTGGGTACATGTCAGGCGCTACCTTAAAACAAATAGGGGCGTGGCGACCAGCGCGCTGGAAAATTTTATTGGCACTGCACTAGTGCTTGAATTCGAGTTGATCAGCCCAATCAATTGATAATAATATTTGGTTCTCTATATACGGAGTCGTCGTGCGCATTCTCTTATTGGTTTTTATAGTCGTGCCCGTTGTTGAAATGTGGCTGTTAATTCAGGTGGGTGGTTTTATTGGTGCTGTACCGACCATAGCCGCAGTGCTGTTGACCGCAGTCATTGGCCTGGGCATGTTGCGGCGTCAGGGCTTGAGTACGTTGCTTCGCGTCAATCAGCGCATGGCAAGTGGTGAGCTGCCCGCCCAGGAAATGCTGGAGGGCATTGTACTGGCGGTCTCGGGAGCGCTGTTGCTGACCCCGGGGTTTTTCACCGATGCCATTGGCTTTGCCGGCTTGACACCACTGCTGCGCCAACACTTGGTCGGCCGATTGGTGGCGCGGGTACAGGTGTTTCAGGGCGGCGCTGTCGGTGGCACTCGTTTCAGGGAGGGGGAGGGTAGTAATACTCTGGAGGGTGAGTTCTGGCATGAGGGGGAGCAGCATGAAGATGGACGGCACAAAGTTGAGCGGCGAGAAGATCAGCCTTAACTTAGGTCGCAACATGAAAACGGGTGAGCGCGGTGAGTGAAATGGATAATTTTATCAACCAGCCCTTGATTTCCATTTAGCTGCCTCCAGATAGTTGACAGCTTCGGACTCTCTTGTGTCCGAACACCGTTACTTAATGCATAGAAGAGGTGGAGTTAGATGAAAATTCGTCCCCTGCACGAC
>MAAU01000033.1 GCA_002162825.1 Gammaproteobacteria bacterium 54_18_T64 | reverse complement strand
TCCTCGGCCTGGAAAACGGGGCCGATGACGCTACGAAAGCCATCGTCCCTGGTCAGCACCTGGGCCTTGTCCCCGAGGGCGATAATCCTCTCGGCAATAATTTGTTCAAAAACTCGGGTCGAAGCGCCGAGCTGTTCCTCGACTTGCTTGCCGACATTGGTGGTGACGGTATTGTAAAAAGCCAACAACAGCGCCCCTTGTACCGTCAAAAACAGGGCCAGAAAGACCAGGGTTAACTTGCTTTGAAAGCGCATTGGCTTCACCCCTAGTACCCGGCCGATGCTGGCGATTTTTGCTGACGCCGACTTGAGCGCATCTCAATGCGGGCGGCGACAGCGGCGCTATCGGCAAGTACGCTGAGGCTTTGCATATAACTTTGGCGGCGCTTTTTTTGATCGGGGTGCCAGATGGTCATCTCGTAGTCCCCCGGCCTAACGTCGCGAATCAGGGCCATGCCCTGGGCGTCGCTAACAACATGATAGGGCTCATCGCTCACATAAATATAGGCCAGCATATTATCGTGAATATTACAGCCAAGGGCGACAATGCCCGCCCTATCGAATAGCACCGTTTTCGATTCGTCCATGCCATAGAGACGCAGTTCAATGCGTTTGGCCTTGGAATAGGAATAGACCTGATGGCGAAATTCATCAAGATTGGGGAAACTCACGGTGCTCGCCGTGCCCACCGCCAGCACAAAGGGTCTAAACATCGCCCCTTGCTGCTTCATCAACAAGGCCTGGGGCTCCAGGGTCGACCAATCATCATCAAAGAGAGGATGTAAAACCACCACCGCATTCTCGACAAGCTCCCCCTGGTCATCAATTACGCTGACGCTTAAATCTCCAGCCCACAGGGGTGTGGCGCTGCCCCAAAGCACAAGTAATAAAATAAATTGTAAGCGGCCAAAGCCGGTATTTGTTGCAATCACTCCTCAACCCTTCTTCTTTTGTCTTATGCCCGTGATGGGCAATGTTGCCGATCTAAACCTTCCTCACCAGGAATTGAGCAGGAATTGAGCACAACCATCGCAATGGATGAACTGTTAACCCCCCAAGGCCAGGCCTCAAGACATTATTTTATGAGTAAGCCCAGCGTGTTTCCGAGAGGCAAGTACCGGCGTCTATGACAAACAGCATGCAAATACGTTCCTGGCGATCTCTATCGGCAATTGCCGCCCCATCGACAACAGAGCTAGCCCCGCCCTCTTCACGAGGTGTGCTGCCACAGGACGAGATAGCTAAGCCTTGCTAACGAGATTGTAGTGTAGCCTCTACATCACTCCATGCCGGCACATGGGCAGCAATACAATGTCCAATAAAAGACCATGAGCCCCAGGGGTTCGCACCAATACGACTAGACGAGATCGATGGTTTTGAGCACATCAAAGGCCGGTTTTTCATTGGGGTGCTTGGCTGTTAGCAAATCTGGCCAGTAAACCTAGCCAGGACAGCCGTCTGAAAGGCATCGACAAGACCCCATAAACTGGATCTTGCCAACGCGGCCCAGCGGATGTTTTGTCAGTCACAAGAAACTCACCAAAACTCAGTAACATAAGCGCAAGCCTTAAACCTGACAGACTCTGCCTAGAAGACTGAAGGCCAATAGAGAGCGAAGAAAAAACTCACCACTGTACAAACCCAGCACTTAGTCCTTAAGGCCTGCCTGATCTTCCTTCTCCAATCTCGCCCAGTCAAACTGCGCCGGCTTTTTAGTGAGAAAACGATCAATTGCATCGCGGTGATAGTCGGTATCGAAACACACGGCCTGGCCATAGGCTTCCAGTTCGGAAATAGTGCGGTGGTCGCTGTGAAAGGACTGATTAAGAATGTTTTTGGTAATGCCGATGGAGGTCGTAGAGGCATGGCGAAAACGGCTGGCAAAGTTAAAGGCGTGGTCGAACAAGCTGTCCTCGTCGACGACATCTGTTACCAGCCCCAAAGCCTGCATTTCATCGGGCTTGAGTATTTTTCCGGTGTAAAGTAATTCCCGGGCTTTTTGCAGCCCCACCAGGCGGGGTAAAAGGAAAAGGCAGCCCATATCGGGAATTAAACCGGTGCGCACAAATATCCCAGAGCAACGCGCCCGAGGTGTGCAAAAAATAAAATCACAGGCCAGCATGATGCTGAAGCCCGCGCCCATGGCGGCACCATCGACGGCGGCAATCACTGGCACTTCGAGATTAAGGAATTCATCAAGCCAGATATGGGAGCGGCGCACTCGCTCGCGCCGGGCGGTTGGCTCCGGTGCCATTTCCTGAAAGGATTTGATATCACCACCGGCACAAAAATTACCACCACTACCGGTTACCACCAAGGCCTTGATATTCATTTTTTCACGGATCTCAAGCATGACCTGGGTGATACCGAGGCGCACATCCGTGGTTAAGGCATTGCGGGCCTCGGGTCGGTTGAAGGTGAGGATGCCAATTTCGTCTTTTACTTCATAGCTAATATCGTTATTTGGATAACTCATAATTCCACCATTTTATTTATTTTTAAGGCCTTCTCGGCAGATCATGGTATTAGCCGCAAGCAAACGGGCTACTCGTTGACGAGGAAATGATGGGCAGTAAGAAAAAAATAATCACCCTCTGGCCTCGTGTCTTGCATTTATTGGCAAGACGGCGGCTCGCTATGGCTCAGCCAAAACCTTCAACATGCCCGCCAATGCCTCATATCACGATCGGCACTGGGGGCAGAGTGGAGCTTTTAGTTACCACCCTGGTGCATCGTGAAGAGCTGAAGGAGGTACTAGCGCTATCAGCTGTTTATTTATAATTATCGGTGCCCGGTAAAACTGGCACCAAAAGCTGTCGGCCGATGAGCCCCAAAATGGCCGGGGCGCATCAGCGCTGCGTAATCAACTATTGCCGAGCTGGGCCTCACGAAAATCAAGCATGCGCTGCAGGGGCAGCATGGCTTTGTGACCCAGGGCGGCATCGACGTGCATTTCATTGCTACCCTGTTCGAGACTTTCGGCCAGGTTTTTCAGTTGATTCATCGCCATCCAGGGACAATTGGCACAGCTGCGGCAGGTCGCACCGTTACCCGCCGTGGGCGCAATAATCAATTCCTTATCGGGGGCCGACTGCTGCATTTTGTAAAAAATGCCGGCATCGGTGGCGACGATCATTTGCTTATTGGGCAGGGTTCGCGCGGCCTCAATCAGCTGCGAGGTGGAACCCACGGCATCGGCCATGGCGATCACCGGTTCGGGGGACTCGGGGTGGACTAAAATTGCCGCATCGGGATACACCTGCTTCAAATCGAGCAGGCCCCTGACCTTAAATTCTTCGTGGACGATACAGCTGCCATCCCAGAGCAAGACATCGGCCCCGGTCTCCTTCTGCACATAACGACCCAGGTGCTGGTCGGGAGCCCAGAGAATCTTCTGGCCCTCACTGTCGAGGTGCTCAACCACATCCAGGGCGATACTGGAGGTCACCACCCAGTCGGCCCGCGCCTTGACCGCCGCCGAGGTATTGGCGTAGACCACCACGGTGCGGTCGGGATGCTGATCGCAAAAGGCATTGAACTCGTCGATCGGGCAGCCGATGTCGAGGGAACAGGTCGCCTCCAACGTCGGCATCAAGATGGTTTTTTCCGGGGTGAGGATTTTTGCCGTCTCCCCCATAAACTTAACCCCGGCAACTATTAAAGTTGAGGCGGGGTGGCGCTTGCCAAAACGCGCCATTTCCAGAGAATCGGAGACAATGCCCCCTGTTTCTTCGGCCAGGGCCTGAATACACGGGTCGGTGTAATAGTGGGCGACGATCGCAGCATCGCGCTCCACCAGCAGCGCTTTAATTTTTTCGCGGTAAAACTCCTGCTCTGCCGCCGATTCCTCGGGCTCAAGCTGGACGCGGTCGAGGTGGCGCTCAACCAATTCGCGAAAGTGGGGATTCTCGGCAACAGTAATACGTGGGGAGGCATTCATCATTAAAACGGGCCGCTAGGGCTCAATAATTAAAACGAGCGAATTCTAGCACAGACCATGGGGCCTGAGACCCCAGTCACAAAAGCACGGGGTGAGCCCCCTCAGTTTTGTCGATAAACGGCCTATGGCCTGGGCCTATAAAGTTGTGGAGCTAAATGCCGGGGTCATAGGGTCGTCTCCGCAAGGAGCCGTCTCCTCTCTAGGCCATATGGCTTAAAAACTTGCCGTCGCTATGACGATGTCCGCCAGGCCGATGCCGAACTCTACGGCAAGCTCCAGGTTTTCCAGATTGAGTCTTGTTTCTCCAATGACAATATCTGGCGGCAAATCAAGTATGCCCTCAATAGCCTAGATCAGCTTGAGCAACTCGCCCGCCTCTATTCGGGGAAGGGTCACATGCTGTGTAGCGCATGCAAAATTGAAGGCGAAGTAAGTTGCGCCATTGTCCTCGGCGACAAGACTCCAGCTATTAATATCCGAGATCGGCAAGGTGTACTCAGGGCGTAACAAGCCAGTCTTGATGGATAGAACGCCGCGCCCATTACTGACTTCCCTATCGACTCCGCTAACAACAGCCCATCAACCTGCAGTATGCACAGACTTAATGGGCTGCTTGTCGGGGCCTTATACCTTGGCCAAAACCGTCTCGGCAAACTCGTTGAGACCGCGCTTGATACCCTCGGCATCGTAGGCCGGTGGATTGATCATCAAGCGCGAGGCACCAATATCCTCATACTGGCGCACCCGACCCGGGTCGAGGGCCCCGGCCGCTGTGGTCAGCTCGATTTCCGCCGGGTCGCGACCAATCTTTACACACTCGTCACGCATCGCATCGAGTAGGGCCGGCAGGGTTTTCAGACTACCAGAGGCTGGGTAAAAGCCATCGCCGACGCGGGCAGCACGGCGTGCGGCACCTTCGACATTGCCGCCGACAATGATCGGCACACCGGGCTTTTGCACCGGTTTGGGATTGGAGTGCAGGGGTTCCCAGTTGAAGTGCTCACCGTGAAAGGCCTCGGGCTCATCGCGCCACAGGGAGCGAATGGCCTGTACGGATTCTTCCGTGCGCGCGGCGCGATTTTTAAAGGACACGCCGACCACTTCCATCTCCTCCTTGAGCCAGCCAATACCTATGCCCATCATCGCCCTACCGCGCGACAAGACGTCGAGAGAGGCCCACTCTTTGGCCACATAAATGGGGTTGCGCTGGGGCAAAATCATAATGCCCGTCGCCAGGCGGATATTCTTGGTCATGCCCGCCGCATACGACAGCGCGACAATGGGATCGGGAATCGCCGACTTTTCTCCACCGGGGAAGCGACCATCCTTGTTATAAGGGTATTTCGACTGAAAACCGGCGGGCAGAACGACATGCTCCACCGCCCAGATGGATTCCATACCGATCTCTTCGGCGGTAGTGACCAAGGTTTCAAATAAATCGGGGTCGGCCAGGGGGCCGGCTGTGGCAAAGGCAAGTCCAAATTTCACGGGTGTTCTCCTCAACGGGGTTAATTATTATCCATTAAACAACAGCATTAGAGGTTAGCAGGCTTGTTATAATCACTCCAGCCAATAAAGGCTGTGTGGCCAGTGCCACCCTTGCCCTCCCCCTTCAGCGACAGGTTACATATGCGAATTAATTGGTACCCCGGCCACATGCACAAGGCCGGTAAAGAACTGAAACAACTACTACCCAAAATTGATTTGGTGATTGAAGTTGTCGATGCACGCATTCCCTTTAGCAGCCAGAACCCGATGTTGGAAAACTTAAGGGGCGTGAAACCCTGCATCAAAATTCTCAACAAGAGCGACCTCGCAGACCCCGCCACTACCGCGCTGTGGCAGGCTTATTTGGAACAGGACTCGGCAATAAAAACCCTTGCCCTGGATACCGATAAAAGCGACAAGAGCCCCCTGCTGCTCGACCTGTGTCGTGAACTGGTGCCGGACAAAAGCGATAGCGTTCACCCCATTAACTGCCTGATTATGGGCATTCCCAACGTCGGCAAGTCCACCCTCATTAATTGCCTCGCCGGTCGCATGATTGCCAAGACCGGCAACGAACCCGCTGTGACCAAGTCCCAGCAACGCATTAACCTGCGCAATGGCGTGGTGTTATTTGACACCCCGGGCATGCTGTGGCCAAAAATTGAACATATTGACAGCGGCTATCGTCTCGCCATTACCGGTGCGATCAAAGACACCGCGCTGGAATATACCGACATTGCCTTTTACGCCGCCAAGTTCTTGCTCGACAACTACGCCGAATTTCTCCTCGAGCGCTATCAATTGCCAACCCTGCCCGAGAGTGAACTTGAGTTACTGGAAACCCTCGGCCGTCAACGGGGCTGCCTGCGCACCGGTGGGCACGTCGATTTAGAGCAAATTTCAACGCGCCTCATCCACGAGTTTCGCAGCGCCACAATTGGCCGCATCAGTCTCGAAACACCCGCCATGGTCGAACAGGAGCTGAGGGAACTACTCGAGAAGCAGCGTCGCGAAAATGAAAAGAAAGCCCAGCGTAAAAACCAGCGCGAAAAAAACAAGCTGGCGGAACGGGGTAAACCGGCGCGCCAGGATAAAGTAAAGAGGTAGTGCATGGCCCATCTATTGATGGCGAGGCTAGAAAACCTTGCCATCTCCAGTAAGGTTTTTCCTGACTCGATAGCGACACGCCAGCAAGTACCTGCGCCCAACAATAGCCGTGGTCATGTTCAGCCACCTCAAACAGTTGTGAGTTTTTTGCTGTGAGGCGAAGGCGCTAACACCACTAATTTTCAATATTGTCATCCTTCCCACTGGCAAGCTGCGAGTTTTTTTGGACTATTGCGTCAAATACATCCAGCCAAAACCCCAGGTCAGTAAAACACCCAGAGGATTTAACTCGCCAGTATCGATCCTGGAATCAGGCTGCTAGCACGGCAATAAATAGCAAGGAGATGGAGAGAAATACGGAATGTGAGGCGCAAGGAAGGCCTTAATAATACCTTAAGAGCTCTTATTCTCCCTGCGGGCAATGGTGGCCCAGGTCGCATCCGAATTGCTCGAAGCGGATTCAGGGCTAAATTGACCGGCGCCCATAAACAAAAAAGCCCCCTTGCGGGGGCTTAGAAATTATGGCGGTGAGGGAGGGATTCGAACCCTCGAAGCCTTACGACTTACACACTTTCCAGGCGTGCTCCTTCGGCCACTCGGACACCTCACCGTAATGCATTCCACTGACTATTCAGACTTTAAAACAAGCTATCCCGTGCCTGTGGAAGCGGCCGCAACTCTACACAAATAAGACTTAAAAGGCAATCTTGTTTCGCGCCAAAGCCACTATTAATACGGTTTTAATAAGTCTAGTGCCAAAGCGGGCATAAACTCGAGTTAGCAACCCCGCGTCACAACGGGCTCGTCGTCGTCCATAGCCTCAACGAGATACTCCAGCTCCTGAGCAACATCAGTAATACTGCGGTATTTCAAGTAGCGCTCAACGACCGCCTGGATGACGGCGCGACCCATGACATCGCCATCCATCTCAGCTCTAGCCTCGGCCTCTTGCCAGGCCTTTGCTACCATTTCACTGGCGTAAATGGACTCTCCGGACATACTGCACTCCACTATTAATCACTTTTCGGCCCTCATTATACCCAGGGGCGATGCCCAGTTATTGATACGCGTCAATACGGCTATCTTAGGCGTGAGACAGATCACAGCGCATGATCCAGGCGTCTTCGCGGCCATTTTCACCGTGGTAATAGGCCTTGCGCTCACCGACATGACGAAAGCCCCTGCCCTCGTACAGGGCAATAGCGGGGAAGTTACTGACCCTAACTTCAAGAAATAAACTCAGTGCAGTGGCCGCTATCTCCGCCAGGCAATAATCCAGTAGGCTGGCACCCAGACCCTCGCCTTGAAAGCTGGTTTTGACGGCAATATTTAACAGCTCGGCTTCATCGAGCACCTGATTAAAAATCAAGAAGCCCACCAACCGATTGCCCTTGCACAGTACAAAGCTCCGATGGTTGCGCAGACTTTCGGCAAACTGCTTACTGCTCCAGGGGAAGGGGGAAACTTCAGTTTCGATTTTGAACAAGCCTGGAATATCATCGACTGTTGCGGGACGCAGCGTAAAACCCTTTCTAATGTTCTCTACCTTGCACTCTGCCATAGGCCCTATCAGGCACCACGCAGATGGCGAACTGCCTGCCAAACCTCACGCTTGCAGAGGGGCTCTGCCAGCATGGCCTGCAGTGAGAGGGTGAAAACAATCTCTGCGGCATCAGCATCGGGCACAGGAGCGACATCGGCCTTGTCTAATAGACGACTAGACTCCTCACCCATGACCAGCAAGAAGCGGTAGGGGCGCACCTGCTGTCGGCCCAGCAGAAACATACTCAATTGGGTTTTCGCTCCAGCCAGGCTGCTATCGGCACCGGGCTTGAGGGGCCACTCGATAAGCTCGGCGGCTGGTAGGGCCTTTGGTAAATGGCCAATGGCACGCAAAATATTGGCGAGCAGCTCGAAATGAACCCTACCGGCCCGCTCACCATGTTTAAAGTCATTGATCACCAGGAGATCATCACTGACCTGCCAGCAGGCCAGAGAAAAACTGATATCTTCCGGTACTTCGAGGGGCTCTTCTATCGTCGGCTGTTCACCCTGGTCAGTATTCTCGGGCGACGTTTGCAGAGGCTCTTTGACGGGCCTCGAGGCTATAGCCTCTTGAACCTCCGCGACAAGTGTCGCCACCGGCTTTGTCGGGGGCTTCTCGCCCGTCAAGGTTTCACGTATATCCGCCAGGGAGCTCATTATTCCACCCTGGCTAGCGTGTCCACCGGCAGGGCTTCCACTGGCAGGACTAGCGGGGATGTCGCCCTGGGGCAGCGAAGCACTGCTAGCGACCGGTCGGGCCGCTGCCGTAAACACGGCTTCACCGGGCAGGCGCTGTCGATACTGATTAATGCCCAGCATCGACAGGTACCAATCCCTTTGCTCCGTCATTTAAGCGCCAGCCTTCTGCATCAGCTCGCCTATACGCCGTCCAACTGTGGGTGCATGCGGTCGGGATCGCCCATAATATTGACCGCATTGAGGTAGGCCTTGGCACTGGCCACCAGAATATCGGTATCCGCACCCTGACCATTGACGATGCGTCCATCCTTAGCCAAACGCACGGTAACCTCACCCTGGGAATCGGTACCATCGGTAATCGCGTTGACCGAGTAGAGCTTCAGCTCGGTATTACTTTTGGTGAGCTTTTCAATGGCCTTAAAGACGGCATCAACCGGCCCGCTACCATCGGATGCCACCGTGTGGTCCTGGCCCTGAGTGCGCAATACCAGCTCGGCCTGTGGAGGACGGCCCGTCTTCGTGGCAATATCCATCGACACCAGCTGATAGCTCTCCTCGGCCTCACCCATCTGTACGTCCGACACCAGGGCCTGCAGGTCTTCATCATAAATTTCGCGCTTTTTATCCGCCAAATCCTTAAAGCGTAAAAAGGCAGTATTCATCTCGGATTTATTATCGAAGGTGATACCCAGCTCTTCCATGCGCGCAGAAAATGCGGCACGCCCCGACAACTTACCAAGTACCAGGCGGTTGGTATTCCAGCCGACATCCTCGGCCTTCATAATCTCGTAGGTTTCACGGAACTTCAGCACGCCGTCCTGGTGGATACCCGACTCGTGGGCAAAGGCATTCGCCCCCACCACGGCTTTATTGGGCTGCACGGGAAAGCCGGTAATGGTCGACACCAGGCGGGAAACGGGCACGATATGCTCGGTGTTAATACGTGTCTCGAGGGCGTAAACATCCTTGCGCGTGCGCAGGGCCATCACAATTTCTTCGAGGGAGGCATTACCCGCACGTTCACCGAGGCCATTGATCGTACATTCAACCTGGCGCGCACCGTGCAATACGGCCGACAGTGAATTGGCCACCGCCAAACCGAGGTCGTTGTGGCAGTGTACGGAAAAAATCGCCTTATCGGCATTCGGCACATTGGCGATCACCCGGCCTATCATCGCGCCGTATTCATCGGGCGAACCATAGCCAACGGTATCGGGGATATTAATGGTGCGCGCTCCGGCATCGATCACCGACTCGACGACCTTGCACATAAAATCAAATTCGGTGCGGCTGCCGTCTTCCAGGGAAAATTCAACATCGTCGACAAAATTGCGGGCTATTTTTACCGCGCCAATCGCCTGTTCGAGCACCTCTTCGGGATTCATTTGCAGCTTGAATTCCATATGAATCGGCGAGGTGGCGATGAAGGTGTGGATTCGTGGTGCCACGGCATTTTTCAGGGCCTCTGCGGCACGCTCAATATCACCGTGGGTGGTGCGCGCCAGGCTACAAACCGTGGCATCTTTAATCGTGTCGGCAATGCTTTTAACCGCGGCGAAGTCACCCTCGCTAGAAATGGCAAAGCCGGCCTCAATGACATCGACGCCAAGCTTTTCCAGGGATTTGGCAATACGCAATTTTTCTTCTTTGGTCATCGCGGCACCGGGGCTTTGCTCACCGTCGCGCAAGGTCGTATCAAAAATAATTAAACGTTCACTGCCCATGACAATACTCCATCAACTCCCGCCACTCGGCGGGCAAAATTTAAACTAGGATTTTCCTCTCTTAAAGAGAAGGATGCAAAACAAATGAGGTATAACGTAGATGCCCCTCAGGGCAGGAGAAGGCGTAGCAGGCAGGCAGCGGCACACGAAGCTTGTTGCAAGCCTTGCGAAGAACCGTTGTTAGTCGAGCGATTAACGTTCATTGCTGCCTTTATTGTAGGGCTGTGGTGCTTTTGCCAGTGTTTTGACCAGCCTTAGCTTGACCTAAGGCGACAAAACCAGATGGGCCATTCAAACAAATTTTTTCACAACTGCCAAGCCCCTGATTAAGTCAGGGGCTAAATCATTTGCAAAACCCTAGATACAACTACCTTATTGAAGACAGGAAAGAGAGCCTATGTCGTCGTCTTGCGAAACAATTTTAGCCAGCACCAAAAAACCGGACCGGACAAGGCATAGAGGGCCGCCAGTGATAACAGTGCGGGGCCCGGCTCTATGGCCACCACCACCATGCCCACCACCACCGCCAAGAAAGTCACAAAGGGCACATGACCTTTAAAATCGAAACCCTTCATGCTGTGATAGCGACAATTCACCACCATCAGTAAACCCGCTGTCGCCATTACCAGAAAAGCCAGCATCGCGGTCGTGGTGCTCGGCTCAAGATCGTGACCCACCCAGACCATGCCCGCAACCAGAGCAGCCGCAGAGGGGCTGGCTAAACCGACAAAATAGCGTGAGTCAGCCGACTCGACCTGCACATTAAAGCGCGCCAAACGCAGCGCGGCACAGGAGACGTAGAGGAAGGCCGCGGCCCAGCCAATCTTGCCGAGATCCGACAACATCCAGCTGTAGCAAACAACGGCGGGCGCCACGCCAAAGGACACCATGTCGGACAGACTGTCGTACTCGACACCAAAATCGCTCTGTGTGTTGGTCATGCGCGCCACACGACCATCGAGGCCATCGAAAACCATGGCGACAAAGATGGCGATGGCTGCCGCTTCAAACTTACCATCCATGGAGGCGAGGATGGCATAAAAACCGCTGAACAGAGCCACCGTGGTAACCAGATTGGGTAGCAGATAAATACCCCGATGCCGTGGCCCCTGCCGCTCAGTCTGCGCCTTAGCCTTAGCCTCTTCCTGCTCCAGCTCTTCGGCAGGCTCCAACAATACGTTGACCAGTGCCGATACAGAACCAGGGTCGTTATCCTCGCTCGCCCCACCATCCGCGTTCTGTGAATTCTCCTGCGCTGAATCCTGACTATCAGACATCGCCTGTACGCACTCCCAAGTGAATCGTTAAAAAACTGTCGTGACCAATCACATGACCGCGACGAAAAAACAGTGTCGGCATCATACATTTTTGGCAATAAAAAAGCGGCAAGCCAAGGGCTTGCCGCTCAATTAAAAATCAACTCACTATTGAGGCTCGATCAAGCGAGCCGCAAAGGGTTGATGTTTACAACTAGTTGCGAGACTTATCAACCAACTTGTTCTGACCAATCCAGGGCATCATGGCGCGCAGCTTCTCGCCCACTTCTTCAATAGGGTGCTCTGCTGACTGACGACGACGGGCCTTCAGCTTGGGGTTGCCGGCCTGGTTATCGAGCATGAAGTCATTGACGAAGTTACCGTTCTGAATATCGGTGAGGATGCGCTTCATCTCGGCCTTGGTCTCGTCGGTAATAACACGCGAGCCACTGCTGTAGTCGCCGTACTCGGCGGTGTTGGAGATGGAGTAACGCATGTCGGCGATACCACCCTGGTACATCAGATCAACGATCAATTTGAGTTCGTGCAGACACTCAAAGTAAGCCATTTCTGGTGCGTAGCCCGCTTCAACCAGCGTTTCAAAGCCGGCCTGTACCAGTGCCGTTGCACCACCACACAGTACCGCTTGCTCACCGAAGAGATCGGTTTCTGTTTCTTCACGGAAGTTAGTTTCGATAATACCCGAGCGACCACCACCGTTGGCAGAGGCATAGGACAGGGCAATGTCTTTCGCCTGACTGGAGCCATTCTGGAATATCGCGATCAATGTCGGTACACCGCCGCCTTCAACATAGGTACCACGAACCGTGTGGCCGGGGCCTTTAGGCGCGATCATGATCACGTCGAGATCGGCGCGGGGTTCAATCAATTCAAAGTGAATATTCAAACCGTGGGCAAAAGCCAGGGCAGCACCCTGTTTCAGGTTGGGCTCGATCTCGGTGTAGTAAACCTCTTTTTGATGCTCGTCCGGCGTAAGAATCATCACCACGTCGGCATCGCTGACCGCGTCGGCAATTTCGGCAACTTTCAGGCCTTCGCCCTCGGCCTTGGCCCAGGAAGAGGAGCCTTTACGCAAGCCAACAACCACGTTATCGACACCGGAATCACGCAGGTTTAGCGCGTGGGCGTGGCCCTGTGAACCGTAACCGATAATGGACACTTTTTTGCCGCGAATAATAGAAAGATCACAATCTTTATCGTAATAAACCTGCATGTTTTTCACCTCGTTGTTCGTACTTAAATAGTGTGTACATTTTACTGCGTGTAAAATTTCCACTGATAAAATCGGAGAGCACTAAAGATAATGGTTTAAGCCATGGTATTGGCCCTGCACCCTACCCCGGTACACCCGAGTTATAACTTTAAAGATTTCTCGCCGCGCATCAGCCCACAAACACCGGTGCGCACCACCTCGAGAATCGTCGCGTCAGCCAAGGCCTCGATAAAGGCATCCAGCTTAGCGCTCTCACCCGAGATCTGAACCACATAGGTCACCGGGCCAACATCGACAATCTGGCCGCGAAAAATATCGACACAGCGTTTAATTTCGGCTCGCGCCGCACCGTTGGCCTTTACCTTGAGCAGCATTAACTCGCGCTCAATATGGGTGCCCTCACTCAAGTCGATGACCTTAACCACGTCGATCAACTTGTTTAACTGCTTGGTAATTTGCTCAATTTTGTGGTCGTTGCCCGAAGTCGTCAGCGTCAGTCGCGACAGAGTTTCGTCCTCGGTTGGCGCCACGCTCAAGCTGTCGATATTGTAGCCGCGTTGGGAGAACAAGCCCACCACTCGCGACAGGGAACCCGGTTGATTTTCCAGTAACACGGAGATTAGTCGTTTCATTAAGTGCGCTCCGTTTTGCTTAACCACATATCACGCATCGAACCCGGCGCTACGTGCATGGGATAGACATGCTCGTGGTGATCGACGCTAATATCCATAATCACCACGCGGTCTTTGAGCGCGAAGCACTCTTCCATGCGACTTTCGAGTTCGTCGAATTTGGTGACCTTCATACCGACATGGCCATAGGCCTCCGCCAATTTGACGAAATCGGGCAGGGAATCTTCATAGAGCACATGTGAATAGCGACTGCCGTACTGCATATCCTGCCACTGCTTAACCATGCCCAGGGCCTGATTGTTGAGAATAATAATTTTCACCGGCAACTGGTGCTGAGTACAGGCCGCCAGCTCCTGGATACACATCTGGATGCTGCCCTCACCGGTGACACAAACTACCGTTGAATCGGGATGGGCCATTTGCGCACCCATGGCCGCCGGCAAACCAAAGCCCATGGTGCCGAGCCCACCGGAGTTGATCCAGCGGCGCGGCTTATCGAACAAATAGTATTGCGCCGCAAACATTTGGTGCTGACCAACATCGGACGCCACGAAGGCATCACCCTTGGTGACCTTGTGCAAGGTCTTAATCACATCCTGAGGCTTAATATTGTCGGCCTGGCTGGGCTCGTAACGCGACTCGGTATAGATACCATGGCGCGCACGCCACTCATCGATTTGCTGCCACCACTCCCCTATCGCCGGCTTATCGATTTGCAAATCGCCCTGCTCAATTTGTTCGAGCATATCGCCAAGCACCACATCACAGGGGCCAACGATGGGAATATCAACGCGCACTGTCTTAGCAATGGAGGAGGGATCGACATCGACATGAATGATTTTTGCCGAGGGGCAAAAGCGCTCGGTGGCGTTGGTGACACGATCATCAAAACGCGCACCGACGGCGAGAATCACATCGGCATGATGCATCGCCGTATTGGCTTCAAAGGTGCCATGCATACCCAACATACCAACAAACTGCTTGTCGGTGCCGGGAAAGGCCCCGAGACCCATTAAGGTATTGGTCACGGGGTAGTTTAATTTGCGCGCCAGGGCGATGAGCTGCTCGGAGGCATTACCCAGCACCACTCCGCCGCCGCTGTAAATAACCGGGCGCTTGGCCGACATCAACAGGTTAACGGCACGTTTAATCTGCCCAGAATGGCCGCGTGTGGTCGGCTGATAAGAGCGCAACTTGACCTTCTCCGGAAATTTATACGCCACCTTGTTATTCGGGTCGGTAACGTCTTTCGGCACATCGACAACCACCGGGCCGGGTCGACCGGTACTGGCAATGTAGAAGGCCTTGGCAATGGTTTCGGCAATGTCTTCGGGGCGCTTAACCATGTAACTGTGCTTTACCGTCGGCCGGCAAATACCCATCATGTCAATTTCCTGAAAGGCGTCCTCACCGATTTTTTCCTGGGGCACCTGAGCGGAAATTACTACCAGGGGAATGGAATCCATATACGCCGTGGCAATACCGGTGATCGCATTCGTCGCGCCGGGGCCGGAGGTGACCAATGCCGCGCCGACCTCTCCCGTGGCACGGGAATAGGCATCCGCCGCGTGTACGGCAGCCTGTTCATGGCGCATCAGAATATGATTGAGATTATCTTGACGGAAAATGGCATCGTAAATATGCAGCGCCGCACCACCGGGATAGCCCCATAAGTGCTTTACCTTGGCATCGCTCAATGCGCGAATAAGAATTTCACCACCGGAAAGTAGTTCCACAACGCAAACCCTCGACCTAAAAAACAATAATTAATCAGGGGGACAACACACTATCGCTGCGACATTACAGGTGGTTTGCAATAACAACCGCAGTCTCCGCAAAGCGTGGTTCAGACTGCCGCAAGATGGTATGGGTTGACACCATCTTCTCTGTAGATG
>MAAU01000038.1 GCA_002162825.1 Gammaproteobacteria bacterium 54_18_T64 | reverse complement strand
CTACCAACTGAGCTAAGGCGGAACTGCAAAAGCGGCGTCATGGTATAGTCAGGCCTGGGGTCAGTCAAGCCTTCTTTGGGCTTTGTTGGCGAGTAAATGTGTTTATTGATCGATAGGCCAGTTATTAGTCTTATGGGTACAGTTAGTTTAATTTCTTCCCACACAAAAAGCTTCGAAGTTGTCAGCCCCTACGAGCCCGCCGGTGACCAGCCGGAGGCTATCAAGCAGCTAGTGGGGGGGCTGGAAGCCGGTTTATCAGGTCTCACTTTACTGGGGGTGACTGGCTCGGGTAAGACCTTTACCGTGGCCAAGGTGATTGAGGAGCTGCAACGGCCAACCATTGTTATGGCTCACAACAAAACGCTGGCCGCCCAGCTCTATGGTGAGATGAAGGAGTTTTTCCCGAAAAATTCGGTGGAGTACTTTGTCTCCTATTACGATTACTATCAGCCGGAAGCCTATGTGCCGGCCTCGAACACCTATATAGAGAAGGACGCCTCGGTGAATCAGCACATCGAACAAATGCGCCTCTCGGCGACCAAGGCCCTGCTGGAGCGTCGCGATGTGATTGTGGTGGCGACGGTGTCGGCAATATATGGCCTGGGTGATCCAGACTCCTACTTGAAGATGCTATTACATGTAGTGCGCGGTGACATTATCGACCAGCGCAGTATCCTGCGCCGCCTCGCCGAGTTGCAATACACTCGCAACGATATCGCCTTCGAGCGCTCCAATTACCGGGTGCGCGGCGATGTGATCGATATTTTTCCTGCCGATTCGGAAAAGGATGCGGTGCGTATCGAGTTATTTGATGAAGAGGTGGAAAATATTTCCCTCTTCGACCCCCTTACCGGAGAGGTGCTACAGCGCTTACCACGGGTCACGGTGTATCCGAAATCCCACTATGTGACGCCACGTTCGACCATTATGGATGCGGTTGAGCACATCAAAGTGGAGCTTAACGAGCGCCTCGATCAATTGCGTGATAACGATAAGCTGGTGGAGGCCCAGCGCCTGGCCGAGCGCACGCGCTACGACCTGGAGATGATGCAGGAGCTGGGCTATTGCTCGGGCATCGAGAATTACAGTCGCTATCTTTCCGGCCGTGAGCCCGGGGCGGCGCCACCGACCCTGTTTGATTATCTGCCCGATGACGCCCTGTTGGTGGTCGACGAGTCCCACGTTTCTGTGCCTCAGATCGGCGGCATGTACAAAGGTGATCGCTCGCGCAAAGAAACCCTGGTTAACTATGGCTTTCGCCTGCCATCGGCCCTCGATAATCGTCCCCTGCGCTTTGAAGAGTGGGAGGGCCTGATACCCCAGACTATTTTTGTCACCGCGACACCGGGTAAATACGAGGCAGAGCGAGGCGGGCAAGTGGTCGAGCAGGTGGTGCGGCCGACGGGCCTGGTCGACCCGCAGATTGAAGTTCGCCCGGCGGGTCATCAGGTTGACGACGTGATGAATGAAATTAAGCGCTGTGTGGCCCTCGATGAAAGGGTGCTAATCACCACGCTAACCAAACGCATGGCGGAAGACCTAACCGACTTTCTCGACGAACACGGTATCCGGGTGCGCTATGTGCACTCCGACATCGACACGGTGGAGCGTGTAGAAATTATTCGCGACCTGCGCCGCGGTGAGTTTGATGTGTTGGTTGGCATCAACTTATTGCGTGAGGGTCTGGATATGCCAGAGGTCTCTCTGGTCGCCATCTTCGATGCCGATAAGGAGGGCTTTTTGCGCTCGGAGCAGGCCCTTATTCAAACGATTGGTCGTGCGGCTCGCCATATCAACGGCAAGGCCATCCTCTATGCGGATAAGATCACCGGCTCCATGCAGCGCGCCATGGATGAAACGGATCGACGTCGAGCCAAACAGGAGGCTCACAACAAGGCCAATAATTTAGTGCCCCGGGGTATTGTCAAAGCCATCCCCGATGTACTCGAGGGGGCGATGAGCTCGGCGCGGGGCAAGCGTAAGCAACAGCGAGCTGTCGCCGAACAGAAGGTGCAGTATGAAGTGGGCGGTGACCCCCGCAGCCTTAGTCCCGCCCAGTTGGCGAAACGCTTAAAGGCGATGGAAGAAAAAATGTACGCGCACGCACGCAATCTTGAGTTTGAAGAGGCCTCTGTGGTTCGCGATGCCCTGGAGGCACTCAAGCACGGGGGTTTTGTCGGTGGCTAGGGGCGAGTGAATACCTTGCAGGGTTTTTGCGTTCAAGCCCTATTGGGGCTGCAGCTTTAATCGCCGCGATAAGTACAGGCACTGGTACAGGTTTCGCGAACCTCGAGTTGGCTTAGTTGCGCCAGTCGGGGTTTTAGCCGCTGCCAAATCCACAGAGCAATATTTTCGCTGGTGGGGTTCTCGAGGCCGTTGATCTCATTTAAGTAGTGGTGATCGAGGGCTTCATAAATGGGCTTGCAAGCTTCCTTGATATCACCGAAGTCCATCACCCAACCCTGGTGTGGGTCCACCGGGCCCGAGACTGTCACCACGACATGAAAGGAGTGCCCGTGTAAGCGCGCACACTTGTGTCCCTCGGGAACGTGGGGCAGGAGATGGGCGGCTTCAAATGAAAAGGATTTGGTAATTTCCATAGCGTCGATAGACTCGTGTAGAAGGGGTAAAAGCGATAATTAACTGAATCGCAATTAATTATAACTTAAACCGCTAAAACGTTTGACTCATCTGCAGATATGCGTAGAATGCGCATCTCGCTTCAAGGGGTGGTTAGCTCAGTTGGGAGAGCGACGGCCTTACAAGCCGTAGGTCACAGGTTCGACCCCTGTACCACCCACCAAAAGCACATGCATAAACGGACCGGTAGTTCAGCTGGTTAGAATGCCGGCCTGTCACGCCGGAGGTCGCGGGTTCGAGTCCCGTCCGGTCCGCCATTTTTAGACACCAACTGAGTTCTTCAGTTGGTGTATTTCAGAAAATCCTATCGAGCCATCAAGTTTTTAATCACCTTGAGAACTCGAACCTGTCGTATTTGAGCCCTGTTTCACGCCCCTGTCACTGACTATTGATTGGCGGCATGTGGGGATGGTTTTTCTGTTATTATCGGGACTGACCACACAGTCCGGAATCTACATGTCCTCTTCCTTTTATGAAATCGTTATGCTGCCCAACGGCGAAGTTGTTTTGCAGCGCTCGGATGAAAAAGGCGAGCCTTTGATACGCATCAATTTTTCGGAAGAGGCGCAATACTATCTGCGTGAAGGCAGTATGGATGTTGCCAAGGCGATGATCGATGCGGGCATTGACGCGGTAGAGTTACTCGGTAATGAGCGCCCCGCCGAGGAGGAAGACCTCGAGCAAAGGGTGCTGCACTAAGTTGTTTTTTCGGCGCTCGTCGTGCCGCTATTCTTCACTGTAGAGATTCCGCCCATAGTTGAAAGATACAGTCCATGACCTGCAGTACCCCCGTTTGATTGTCTCCCCTCCTTCTTTCCAAGCCCATAAACGTTGTCAGTGAGTTCGGATAACTCCGGTGTAAACCCCTTCAATGGCGAACTCCTGTTCACGCAAATCGACGGTAATGGGCTCGAACAGCTCATTTTCTGGCAATAGGGAGATAACGTAGCGGCTGCGGGTTTTTTTCAGGCGTTTGACCGTCACTTCATCTTCAATGCGGGCAACAACGACCTGACCGTTCTCGGCGACGGGTGTTTTGTGGACGGCGAGCAGGTCGCCATCACATATGCCAATGTCGCGCATACTCTCGCCACGCACGCGTAAAAAGAAATCGGCTGGGGGGTGGAATAGTTTAGCTGGCACCTCGCAGTAATCGTCAATATTCTCTTCTGCCAATATCGGGTTACCCGCAGCAACGTGGCCAACGATGGGTATACCTTTAGGGGCCTTGTTGTTATCGACGATGCGAATGCCGCGAGAGGCACCGGGAATCATTTCAATAGCGCCCTTGCGATGCAGGGCGCGAAGGTGTTCTTCCGCGGCATTTGCGGAGCGAAAGCCGAGTTCATTCGCGATTTCTACGCGAGTTGGGGGAAACCCCGTGTCTTCGATATGACGCTGAATTAACTCGACAATTTCTTTTTGTCGAGCGGTAAGATCTTTTGCCACGATGGTCACCCCTGGATCGATTGCGGTATGTTTTAATCAGTATACTGTTATTTTATCCAGTGCCAAGTGATAAGAACTATTTTAATAGAGGTAATTATTGGTGCCGGTGAGGGGTGTTTATCCCGCTAGCGATTACTAGTCTAAGGAGCTTGTGCCGGTGGCTACAGTCGGTGAGCTTTCTGTCGAGCAAAAATAGTTGTGCGTGCGGGGTGACAAGGCCTGAGTCAGGGCGGGGATTTTTACAGCGGGAGCTGGTTCGGTTTAATTTGTCACCTGGCAGCTTGAATTATTGTCAGGTGCCTCACCTTACCTCACTTAACTCAGCTCGCAGTCCCTTTCGACCGTCAGGAGTTCAGCTACGCGTTGTAACAGGGTTTTAGCGCTATAGGGTTTGTGCAATATGTCCTGGGGGTGCCTGTCTATAATTTCATCGCTGTGATGATCACCTGTAAAACCGCTGGCGAGTTGAGTAATGACCTGGGGATATTCTTCGTGAACGATGGCGAGAAGTTGGCAGCCGTCCATACCCGGCATAAGAACATCGGAAATCAGTAAGTCTATAGACTCGCGGGCTAGAATTTTTAGCGCTTCTGGGCCGCTGTCTGCGGTGATAACGCGGTAGCCCTGCTGACTTAAAATTGCTTCATTTAAAGCCAGTAGGGCGATTTCGTCATCGACAACCAACAAAGTAGCATGGCATTTTGACTGGGGTTGTTCGGTGGGGGTACTGTCGTTTTGCCCATGTTCAATGGTCTGGGCACGGGGGAAGTAAAAAACAAATTGAGTTCCCTGGTCGAGCTCTGAATACACTTTAATGGCTCCCCCGCTCTGCTTAACAAAGCCGTAGACCTGGGATAAGCCTAGACCTGTCCCCATCGTGCCCTTGGTGGAGAAAAAGGGATCGAACACCTGTTCGAGTATTTCATTGCTCATGCCACAGCCGGTGTCGGTGATACTGGCGAGCACATAGTCGCCAGGGGGCAGTTGTAGTGCCTGCCCATCGATGGTGCCAATTTCTTCATTGCGGGTGCGAATGCTCAGTTGGCAATGCTCGCTGCCCTCCATTGCGTGCATGGCATTTATGCACATGTTGAGGATGGCATCTTCCAGTTCACTACTATCGACACTGACGGGCCACAGCGTATCACTTAGGCCCATTACCAGGGCAATACGAGGGGTGAGAGTTTTCCCCAACATGTGTTGCTGGTCGCGCAATATTGCGTTGAGGTCGATGAGTTCCGTGGTGGGGTTGGCTTCGTTACGTGCAAAAGTCAGTAGACGCTGGGTGAGCTTGGCGCCGCGTTGGCCCGCGTGAGTAATTTCACGGGCGTATTTCTCCAGTTTTGGCTGCTGGCTGAGTGCGCTTTGTAGCAGCTCGGAATAGCCGGAAACAACGCCGAGCATATTATTGAAATCATGGGCAATACCACTGGTGAGCTTGCCCAATGCATCCATCTTTTGGCTGCGTCGCAGTTGTTCTTCTCGCTGCTTGATCTGGCTTAAATCCTGGCAGGTAGCAATAAAGCGACGCTTACCGCCCTTGACGACACTCAGTTCGGCAACAGCCAGGCGAGTGGGGAAGAGATCACCATTTTTGCGCACAGCCAGTATTTCGGTGCCACTGCCAATGATACTGCTATCGCCGGTTTGCAAATACTTCGTCATATACTGAGAAAAAGCACTGCTATGGGGCGCTGGAAGTAATTGTTCGACCTTGCGTTCAATAATTTCATTGGCACTATAGCCAAATAATTTTTCTGCAGCCTTGTTGAAAGTCAATATTGTACTGGACTCGTCGACGGTGATAACGGCTTCCAGCATTGAACTGAGAATGTCTCGTTGTTCGGCTGCGCTTTTTGTTAGTGCCGCCTTGGCCTCTCGCTCCGTGGTGATGTCACGTAAAATAGAGCCGCAACCCACTAAATTAGCCGCTTCGTCAAAGAGTGGGGTGTTATACCACTGGCAGTAAATAATGCGGCCGTCTTTGGTGAGGTTCTTCGAAACAAGGCTTTCACTGCCGGAGCGCGTGTACAGGCCTGAGATGTGCTGATCGAGTTTCAAATCCAGCTCTGGTGGGGCGAGGAACTGGGGTGATTTACCTCTTGCTTCTGAAAAAGTGTAGCCAAACATCTTTTCTGCTGCTTTATTCCAGCCGGTAATCTCCCCATTAGATTCAACTTTGTCCCATTCGATAATCGCCAGAGGCGATTGATCGCGGTAGACCTCAAGGCGCTGGGTAGACGCCCGTAGTTCTTCTTCCATTAATTTTCGCTTGTGAATGGGTACACCTTCGGCAACGAGCTGAATAACACGGCCATTTTTATCACGCACTGGGCAGATATTGAGCTGTGTCCAGAATAAGCCCCGTGGCGAATAACCCTGTATATCACGGCTGGTCGTTTTTCCAGCAAGCGCCTGGCCGAGATCACTTTTGATGAGCTCCTGGACTTGCGGGTCATAATTCCACCAGAGGCAATCCCAAAACTTCAAGCCAATGACATCGCTCATGGCGATGTTGCTGGCTTTCAGTGGCGTGTCATTGGTAAAAACCAGGGTGCCATCACAGTTGAGAATACCCGTGGTGGTGTGCAGCCCGTTGAGCAAGGTTTGCATCTGCTCGTGGACCGCTTTCGCCCTTTCGCGCAAACGGTATTCTTCACTGACGTCGTGAAAAACTAATACCATGCCGATAACTTCATTATCAAGATTGCGGATGGGGGCAGCCGAGTCGGCGATATGGTGTTCAATACCATCTTTGGTCAGTAATGTGGTGTGATTGCTGAGATGAATGGTTTCCCCCTTGCTGATGACTCTAGTTGCAGGGTTGTCTATGGGTTCTCGTGTGACGGTATCAATCAGCGGTAGCACTCTGTTTAGCGGCTGGCCCTGGGCTGCATTTGTGGACCACGCCGTTATCTGCTCGGCCACCGGGTTCATTTTAAGGATACGCCCCTCGGCATCGGTGGTGATTACCCCATCGCCAATACTATCGAGAGTGACCGCTAGTTCCTGTTCGCGGTGGTAGGACTCCTTGAGAGCGTCTTTTTGTGTGCGGGCAACTTTGCGCAGGGCTTTGCGCAGTTGGCGAAATTCTTTAAAGAAGCCTTTTTCAGGCACGTCGGTGAGGGGCTGGCTACCGTCATAGGCCTGTAGGTCCCGGGTTAGCCGAGCGATGGGCCGAGTGATTCTACGGGTGAAGAAATAGCTACTGCCGAGCAGTAGGAGGGCTGTCCCAGTGTTTACCAATAATAGCTGGGTAGTGTTGCTGTCGATGAGCTGCAGGTCTGATGTTACTTGTATCTGCTCGGGTATCTGCTGGGGCTGGTTTGTGAGTAATAGACTGACTAGCGTATTAAGAGTAAGGGTGAGCAGGATGGTTAGGGCTATTTGCAAGTGCAATTTCATTAAAGCTTCTCTTCGTCACCATTCAATAATGAGATCCAGCTAATATGCATCCATCCTTGGCGTTCAGGCTATTATGTGCGCCTAGTTAAGCAGGCAATTTTTATAATTAAGCATCTGCTTTTTTGTCAAGCGAGTCAACGTGGTGGCTATGCTTGTCGCTATCATCTAGAGGCTTCGATCACATAATGGCAATATCTTTCGAGAGTAATGAATGAAGACTAAATCGATAAAACTACTTACCGCCCTGATCTCGCTATTGATTGGATACGCCATCGTACATAGCTTAAGCCCCAGGCAAGAGGAGCCCTTGGCTGTAGTAAATCCAATCTCTGAAGTGTTTGAATTTAACAATGACAGGGAGTTAGAGCTGGAATGCGTCTATGGTAATGCGCCCTACGAGGTACATTTCTCGGCCTATCAACAGGCAGCCCTTAAAACCGAGGCGGGCAAATTACCACGGGTTTTTTGCCATAACTTACCTAGCCTGGGGGCGACCAAGATTACTCTTGACTTTATTGATAGCTCCCTCCGCGACAAGTCGGTGGCACTCAAATTTTTCCACCATGGCGCTAGCCTTCCTCCCGCAGAGGCATTAGCCAGTGGCGAGATAATCAGTGAAAGTGTTCACAATGCTATCCCCCGGGGGCTTATTCAAAGTCGTCTCGACTTTTCACAAGTAGGGTTTTATACCCTGAGGGTTGAGTTTGGAGGCGGTGTTGGCGCAGTTGATGAAACCGTGATCATTCCATTTGAAGTGGGCACAGAACTATAAAAATAGGAGTTTCCATGAGTGAGTTGATTTTACAGCGGGATCAGGGTGCGATTCGATTTATATCGATGAATCGCCCGGACAAATTGAATGCTATGAGCGAGGCACTGGTCGATGAGCTCGCAGAGCAACTGAGTATTGCCGATGCCGATCCTGCCGTTGCCGTTATTGTGATCAGCGGTGAGGGCCGGGCCTTCAGTGCCGGGGCCGATTTGTCCGACTGGGATGCCGATAATCCTGGCCCGGCCAGAGAGGTGGCAGTGGGACTGACTCGAGTGATGGCGTTTTATCGCCAACTGGTGACAATGAATACGCCGCTGATTGCGGCTGTACAGGGCTATGTGCTCGGCGGCGGCTGTAACCTAGCCATTAGCTGTGATTTGGTGGTGGCGGGGGAGTCGGCGATTTTTGGCTATCCCGAGGTACGTTTAGGTTTGGCGGCAACAGGTGTGACGCCCAACCTGGTGCATCAAATAGGCCGTAAAGCTGCCTTTGAATTACTCACCCTGTGTGAAAATATTGATGCGCAACAAGCTCTGGGTTTTGGCATGATTAATCGTATTGTGCCCGATGATCAGGTGTTAGCAGTGGCGACAGCAATGGCCGAGCAACTGGCAAGTTTTAATAGCGATGCCCTGTGGCTAACTAAGCAGACTCTGCGACGCGCTGCAGACCTGCCCCTGGATAGGGCGATAGACCTGGGTCTGGATATGGGGTTTGCGGCAAAAATGTATTCGTAAAAAATATTATATTGTTTGTAGAATAAAAAAAACCGACAAATAAATAATATTATTTGTCGGTTTTGCGGTTATAAATAATGGCTTATTTTGTATCGATATTATAATTTTTTGTGATACTCATAAAGCGGCTAGCCAACCAGTGTACAAAACCCATGGTGGGTCGAATGGTCGGGCTATCACCGTGGCGGTCAAAGTAGTAGCTGTTTGATTTTTCACAGTCGCCAAATTTGAAAATAGTCAAATGGGTACGACCTTGAACCTTCTCAAAGTTGCGGTCATTGGACGATTTCTTCACTTCAATATAGTTACCGCCACGCTTTTTAGCGGTGCTGATACAGCGCACCAGGTGCTTGGACTGGGTGTCGACCATGCCGAACCACGAAGCAGTGCAGACACTGTAGGGGCCGAACATCAGGAAGAAATTGGGGAAGCCGGGAACAGTCGAACCCTCATAGGCCTGGTAGCGATTTTCTTCCCAGTAATCACTTAAATCGACACCACTTTTACCTTCTACTCTAAAGGTTGGCACGCTGCCTTTCTGGAAAACTTCAAAGCCGGTGGCGCAAATCAAGGTGTCGATTTCACGCACGGTACCGTCGCTGGTGATCATGGCGTTTTCGGTGATTTCACTAATCGGCGTGGTCACCAAATCGGCATTGTCACGGTTAAAAACCGGATAAAACTTGGAAGTAAAACTGGGTCGTTTACAGCCAAAGTCATATTTGGGAATCAAAGCTTCCTGGGTAGCGGGGTCGTTGACCTGGCTGCGAATATGTTTAACACAGATGTTTTGCAGTTGTCGCCCGGCCGGTGCGAAGTACTTATTAAAAATAAGCAGGTTAATCATGACCACGTCGGTAAACAAGATGGTTAGCTGACGGGCAATATTTTGCAGGCCGGGAATTTTCGCAAAGGCCTTTTGCAATTTTGGTCCGAAGGGCAATTCCTTTTTCGGTAGCAACCAGATAGCTGTGCGCTGGTAGACGTCGAGAGATTTCACTTTGTCGGCGATTTCAGGCACCAACTGAATACTGGTGGCACCGGTGCCAATAACGGCGACGCGTTTGCCCTCTAGTTCATAGGAATGATCCCAACGGCCGGTGTGAATGGTTTTCCCTTCGAATTTTTCGATGCCCTTGATGAGTGGTAATTTTGGTAGGGTCAGGAAACCTGTGGCGCTAACAATATAGCGCGATACATAGGTATTGCCGGCCTGAGTGCGGGTGATCCAGACATTATTGATTTCATCGTAGATGGATTCGGTGACGTCCTCGTTATAACGCATATGGGGGCGTATGCCGTATTTTTGCGTGCAGTGGTCGACGTAGGCCTTCATTTCTTTACCGGGCGCGTAAAGGCTGGACCAGTTGGGGTTCTGCTCAAAGGAAAAGGAATAGCTGAGTGAGGGGATGTCGACAGCGAGGCCGGGATAGGTATTGTCGCGCCAGGTGCCACCGACATCATCGGCCTTTTCGAGGATGACGAAGTCGCCGAGGCCGTCCTTTAGCATGCGAATACCGGCGCCAATGCCGCAAATGCCGGAGCCAATAATCACGGTCTCGTAATCGATCAGGGGTTTTTCCGCCTGGGGCGGTAGATCAAGTACATGATCTAATGCTGTTTCTGTCATGGTAATGCCTTTAGGTTTAGTAGGTTTTCTTAATACGTAGATATAATTTTGTGGTCAGTGCTTTTATCTGAGCGCAGTCTTAATCTGGCGTATATCGCCGAGACTTACACGCTGAGATAACATTGATAATTAAACACATCGCCCAATACTAGCACCCTTGCCTATTCTTCCGTAAGGCTCATTTGTGACTCGATATTGTGTGACTTGCGAGGGTCGGTATCGACAGGGAAGGGTGTCTAATAGACCGGGATTATTGAACTTAAGCGGGGCTTGAAGTCTTTGCGGCGTTGCACAAGGCAAGGCCCTTGCCGCTGTTTAGTCTCACGGGTTAGCATGGCCGAGTAATGAATAAATAATTACCTTAACTCAATAGGAAGAAACTAATTATGTCGGCAAGTGAAATTGAAGGACTTATAGAGCAGCTCAAAGCCAATCCCCTGGGCGGTACACTCGATGAAATGCGTGCCCAGTTTGATGGCATGGCTTCCCCCGTAGCGGATGATGTAGAGGTTAAGTCCATCGACGCGGGTGGCGTACCCTGTGAATTACATACCCCCCCGGGTGCGGATACCCAACGAATTATCATGTACGTTCACGGCGGTGGTTATGTGATTGGCTCATTGAGCAGCCATCGTGCGGTGGTTGCCGAATTGGCTCGAGCCGCGGGCTGTCAGGCTCTGGCTGTGGATTATCGACTGGCGCCCGAGCACGTTTATCCGGCGGCAGTGGATGATTCGATTTGCGCCTATCTTTGGTTGCTAAACACTGGTTATAGTGCCGATAAAATTGTTATCGCCGGTGATTCCGCAGGCGGCGGCTTGACCGTCGGTACCCTGGTTGGCCTGCGTGAAGGTGGCCACTCACTCCCCGCGGCTGGTGTTTGTATTTCGCCCTGGGCCGACCTGGAAGCGACGGGCGAAACCTATCAAAGCCGCAAAGATATTGACCCCATGGTGAACTACGAGCTGATTGCCCCCATGGGCAAGGTGTATATCGGTGCCGGTGATATCAAGGCACCGACCGCCTCGCCGATTCACGCCGATTTATCGGGCCTGCCACCCCTGTTGATTCAGGTTGGCTCTGCCGAAACGCTGTACAGTGATTCCGAGACCCTGACTAAAAATGCCAAGGCGGCCGGTGTTGAAGTGATTTTGGAGGAGTGGCAGGACATGATTCACGTCTGGCATTTGTTCTTTCCGCAATTGAGTGATGGCCGCAAGGCGATTTCGCGCATTGGCGAATACGTGAAAGAAAAAACTGCGGCCTAATAAGGTACTGTAAACAATAAAAAGCCCTGGCTGTAATGGTACAGGGCTTTTTTTGCACTGTTTCTTTTTGAAGAAAAACTATTGTGAATAATTACTGTGGTTTGCTGGCAACCGCCATAAGGGCGGGCCAGGGCAGGGCTATTGGTTCTTCTGAAGTGTCGACAGCGGCGATGATTTCCTGGTGTATCTTCTCGCGATTCTCCGCATCCTGGGCCTCAAGTAACATCGCGGTGCGCACGGTGCTTTTGTAGATAGTGTCAAGTAGCTCTTGCCCCGACGTGGGCTGCCAATTGAGCACCCGCTCACTAATGTCAATTTCGTTAAAGCCGGCTTTTTCCAGCGTTTTTTGGCTCTCTGTCGGCTCGCTAAAGCGGAAAAAGGGTGGGGCCTCCGGCAGGGCAACATCCATGGAGCCGTGGCGAACAATAGCACCGAGGACTAACTCGAAAAATGCATGTTTCTCGGGTGGCGCCCAAACCGTAAAGGCGAACTTGCCGCCGGGTTTGAGTATGCGCCAGGCCTCGCTAATTGCCTTGTCGGGGTCGGCCATGTGCAAGAGGCCAAAGGGGCACGCGGCGGCGTCGAAAAAGCCACTGGGGAAAACCAGGTGCTCGGCATCGCCCTCGTAAAATAGTGCGCGGGGGTAGTTGCGTGAGGCCTCGTCTATCATTGCCGACGAAAAGTCGACCCCGGTGGCAATAGCGCCGCGGGCCTGGGCTGCGCCAGCGGTATAACCCGGTCCGGTGGCGATATCCAGAAATACCGTGCCCGCTGTAACTTCGACGGCATCGAGCAGGGGCTCGACGACCTGTCGGGTTATTTGCCCTGCGAAGTCACCGTAGTCTCTGGCCTTTTGATTCCAGCCCTTGAGTTCGAGATCCTTAAAGTTATCCACTGCTGTCATCTTTGTTCCGCCACTGAGTTTGTGCAATTGGGGCGTGCAATTATAGCCGTCTTATCGTGGATATATAGCCGTGACAGGATCTGGCTTATGCATCGCTATCGGCTACTGTAATAAATTCAATGACTGCCTTGTCAGTCGGAGGATGTATGGAAAACCTCAGCCATTTAGGGAGCCTCTGAATAAGTCTGGGCAAAGTAGAGGGCGAGCTACAATGTTTAGATTCAAGGCGTAAAGTGTATGAAATAGCGAGCCGAGCTAGCCGTTGTGGTGATGGGTACTGCCTAGGTGAAACAGCATATTTGCACCACAGAAGTGTTCTATACCCTGATGTTTAGCGCCTTCTGGCTTAACGTGGCGGTGCCCATATCCATTAAATGGTGGAAGCCCAGGCTTTTCGCCGCTCAGGCAAAGGCATAAGGCTATTCTCGGGTGACTCGCGGTTTAGGGCCTGTTGTGAGTTTAGCTAGCAAAGCCATGATGGCGATGCTCCAGACAATCATGGCACCGCTTGGCAGGTCTAAAAGCGCAGATAGAATCAAACCAAGGCCATAGCCCGCTGCACCTATTAGATAAGCGCTTAATAAGGTGTTTTTGCTACCAATACTACCGAGAGCGGGAATAATCAGACTGGCAAAAACCAGATAAACACCGATTAACTGCACTGAGCTGGTGATGGCTAATGCGAATAAGAGGTAGAAGCCAAGGTGTTGCAGGCGCTGTCGGAAGCGAAATTGGATCAGCAAAATAAAGCCCGTTACCAAAGCCGTCGGCAGGATTTGCTCCCAGGTGATCCAGAGAATCTGTCCCACCAGTAAATCTTTAAGGGATTCACCGCCGTGGGGGTTGTCCGCCAGAATTAAAATACTGGCGCTAGCGGCGAGGACAAATATTGCCCCGATGAGGGCCTCTTGGCACTCCTGATAGTACTTCTCCAGCGTGTTTAACAGCACTGCAGCGAGCGAGGCACTGCCAAGCGCCGCTAGCTGTACTTGCCAGTCATAGATGTCCCCGCCGAAGCGGTAGGCAGCAATTACCCCCAGTCCGGCAATTTGGGCAATCGCCAGGTCAATAAAAATAATACCGCGTTTAAGGACCTCTTGTCCCAGTGGCACATGGGTGGCCAATATCAACAGGCCCGCTATAAATGCTGGCCCAAGGATCGCAATATCAAGGCCTTCAAAGTTCATGATTCAGCACTCAATAATTGCTGTAAAAGCCTGTCGAACCACTGGGTCAGGTTTTCATTGTCGGAGGGGCTAAAGTCTAAGCTAACAACGGGAAGCCCCGTTTTTTTCGACAGCCAGAGGGCCGGCTTATCACTTTTATAGCCGGCGTGCAGAAGCATGTCGGCCGGACTCTGTTCTAACTGGGCAAGGACCTTCGTCAAATGACTGCTGCTGGGGGGAATGCCCGGTCGGGGTTCCAACACGGCGAGCCTCTCTAAACCGAGCCAGCGCTCCAGATAGACCCAGCTATTGTGACTGACGACGATGCGCTTGCCCCGCAATTGCTCGCTTTGCTTTTGCCATCGAGAAATAGCCTCACGCCATTGCAGGGTAAAACTTTGCAGGTTTTCTCGGTAGTGATGTTGGTTCGCGGGATCAATTGTTATCAGGGTGGCTGCCAATGCCTCCGCAACTTGTTGGACGCGGTAGGGGTCAAGATGAATATGTGGGTTACCCGTGGCATGAATATCACCCAGGCTGCGATCAAGTACTGTTGGCTTTTCCAGTAGGGCGACATGATCCGTTGCCATAAAGTAAGCTGCTTGCCTGACTTGAATCTTGGCGTTGCCTGATTTACGCAGTAATAGGGGCAGCCAGCCAACTTCCAGCTCCGCCCCCGTGCACACCAGCATATCGGCACGCCGTACTTTGGCAATCAGGCTGGGGCGCGCCTGTATATGGTGGGGGTCTTGCTGGGCGGTGGTGGCACTATAAACTTTGGCCGTATCGCCAGCCAAAGTCCGCGCGAGGGCTGCCCACTCAGGTTCGCAGGCAAATATATTGAGTTGGGCATGGGCCGTGTTGGCGCACAGCGCTAATAGCAACGCTGCGAGCCAATAGGTATTTTTCCAGTGATGAAAGATCATGCTTTTCTCCTAAAACTGATGAGCAGCGTGGCTGCCGAGGCTCATGGTGTATTGCAGGAGAAGCTGATGGTCAGTCTCTTCGTAGGATTCATCTTGATTATATTGCAGGCGCAGGCGACTAAACTCACTGGGTAGCCATTCCAGCGTGGCGCTGTAGCGTTGGGGGTTGAGGCCCTCATTATTCAGCCCAGCCTCGGCCAGTACATCGCTATCCGAGCCGCGATTGTTACTGTCTAACCAGTCATAACGCAGACCCACCTGCCACTGTGGTTTGAATTTATAAACCGCTTGGGCATACCAGCCTTTTTGATCACCGCTATAACGTGACGTTTCCAGAGGCGGGCCGCTATTGAGCATGACCACGTTACCGTCCTCTTGGCGATCAAAATATTCAAACTGAAATTTAAAATGTCGATTGTTTGGATTGCCGCTGGGAGCCCATTTGTAAACGAGATCGAGCGCGCTGATTTTGCTATCGCCACTAAATGAAGGCGTCTCTGCGTCACCCGTTCCATGGGCGTGTCCACCACTATCTCGGCCTTGTATACTATTTGCCTGCCAATGGCTGAAGCCCAATTGCCAGCTGTGTTCTATACCGATGTCACCGCCTATATCAGCAAATACCGTCCAGGCGCCGATACCATTTTTCGTGCCACCGGCAGGAAAGCGACTGCCGCTGAATAACTCGGTACCCAGTTGCAAAAAAATATCGGTCGGCGCAAGCCAGGTCATTTGCACGCCATCATCAATTAACTGATCGCCGAATAGTCCTCGATAAATTAAGGGGGCATCGGCAAAGTCCCAGGCGTGTGCATGTTGCTGGTTAAGGTAGCCAATCTCTGAAAGGAAGCGACCCGCTTTTAGTGTAAAGCCATTGCCCAGGCCCAGCGTTTGAATAAAGGCTTCTTCTAATTCTGTTTCGGTCTGCCCTTCGTGCTCAGCAAAAGCCAGTGTCATTTTGCCATAAAATTTATCATCAATATTGGCGCTCATAACGAGTTCGCTATGGCCTACCGATAAACCCTTCTCGCCTAAACCTGCTTCATTACCTAGGGCAAAGCCCGGCAATTCATAATCTTCAGGATTATTGTCGAAACTGGCAAAGCGGCCGTCAAGAATGA
>MAAU01000035.1 GCA_002162825.1 Gammaproteobacteria bacterium 54_18_T64 | reverse complement strand
CAGGGCGTCCTTTTTTAGGCGATTTAAACCGCTGCGCAGGTCCTTGTCGCTGCGCTTGGCGACATCGCGCAGCACCGGTACAAATAGGCCGCCGGGCGTGTCGACGGCCATGCCGACATCAATGGTCGCGAGGCTGCGATAGGTCATCGCCTCGGCGTCAAACCAGCTATTGAGCAGGGGCTCGGCCTGACAGGCGGCAACGATGGCGTGCAATAAGCGCAGCGTCGCATCGTCCTTTTTGCTCCAATTGCCGAGTCGGGCATCGTCGTTAATGGTTACCGCGACCACCTGGGCGTGGGACTGAGACATGGTCAGCGACATAAAGCGCCGCACCCCCTTGAGAGGAGTCGATGGCCCCTTTGCACTGTCAATTCGGGCCACTCTTTCGACATCCTCGATCTTGATCAAGCCCTGCTTGCCGCTACCACTGACTTTGCTGATATCGACCTTTAAGCGCTCGGCCAGGGCGCGGATGGCGGGTGTTGCCCTGATGGCCTGTTGGTGACTAGGCGCCCCGGGTGAGCCGATAATAAAGTGCTCGTCGGCGCTGGTCTGAGGGCTAGCCGTTTGCAGTTCACCGACCACTGTGGCGTTGTCGGCCTCGTCACTGACAAACTCCAGTAGGGGCTCGCCGAGGTGGACAATGTCACCGGGCTGGCCAAAGGTGGCCGCTATCAGCCCGGTCTGAGGAGAGGGGATTTCGACCACGGCCTTGGCGGTCTCCACCGTGACCAGTAATTGGTCGGTGTCGACCGCATCGCCGGCCGCTACATTCCATTCGATAATCTCGGCCTCCTGCAATCCCTCGCCGAGGTCGGGTAGTTTAAAGAACTTCATGGCTCATCCTTTCGTTATTCTTTTGGGGGTAGAGAACCTGCTTAGCCAAAAGCGAGCACCTCTTGTATGGCACTGTGGATGTCTTCCACACCGGGTAAATATAGGGCCTCTTTTTTGGCATAGGGCATCACCGTGTCGTAGCCAGCGACCCGCAGTACCGGCGCTTTAAGATCGAGCAGGGCGTGTTCGGCCAGTTGTGCGGCGATTTCGCCGCCGATGCCGCCGCTTTTCGGTGCCTCGTGGGCGATCACACAGCGCCCGGTTTTTGCCACCGACTGCAGGATGGTCGTCATATCGAGGGGGCTGACCGTGGCGACATCGATCAGCTCCACGGAGATGCCCTGTTCGTGGAGCTGATCGGCCACTTGAGTGCACTCGCTAATCAATGCTCCCCAGCTGATCAAGCTCAGGTCTTCGCCCTCGCGCAGGGTAAAGCAGGTATCGAGAGGCAGGGCCTGGCCATCGTTGCAAATGCGCTGCGCCTGAGCGCGGTAGATGCGCTTTGGTTCGAGAAAAATGACCGGATCGGGCTCGCGAATGGCGGCGAGCAGCAAACCGTAGGCGCGGGTGGCCGAGGAGGGGATGACTACGCGCAGGCCGGGGATGTGGGCGAGTAGAGCCTCAGTGCTTTCGGAGTGATGCTCGGGGGCGTGGATACCGCCGCCAAAGGGCATACGCACCACCAGCGGGCAGGTGAGGCGGCCACGGGTGCGATTGCGCATCCGCGCGGCGTGACAAATAAGCTGTTCCAGGGCGGCAAACATAAAGCCCATAAATTGAATTTCGGCGATCGGTTTCAGTCCCTGGGTGGCCATGCCGACACTGAGGCCGGCAATCAGGCCCTCGGCCAGTGGCGTATCGCGTACGCGCTCAGCGCCAAAGGCTTGTTGCAAATCGAGGGTGGCGCGAAACACCCCGCCGTTGCTGGCAACGTCTTCACCGAGCACCACGACGGTGGGGTCGTGGGCCATTTCGTAGTGCAGGGCCATATTAATGGCCTCGACCAATACACAGTCTTTTGTTTCGGCCTCAGTCGTGGTGTCGGTGGATGCTCTCGTCGATGCCGTTGCAGGGCCTGTCACTGTCTGACTTGAGGCGGGTAAGTTGGCACTCACTTTTGATCCTCTCTAGAGTTTATAGCATGACTCTTTAGCATTATTTCGGCGCGCTGGGTTTCCAGGGCATGGGGTAAAAAGGCGTGGAGGTAGTCAATGATGGCGCCAGGGGGCTCAGTTTCCAGGGCCAGGTACTCGGCAACTGCGGTATCTATGACTTGCTGACAGCGCTGTTGCAGGGCCTTTTCTCGCTCGGCATCCCATAAGCCCTGTTGGTGTAAAAATTGCTGAAAACGCAGCAGGGGTTCCTCCTGCCAGTGAGCCTTGAGTTCATCGGCATCGCGATAGCGCGAGGCATCGTCGGCGGTGGTGTGGTCGCAGAGGCGATAACTGAGGGCCTCGATTAAGGCCGGCTGTTGGTTTTCCCGGGCGCGCTGGATGGCCTTACTGATAGCGTCATAAACGGCGATGGGGTCATTGCCATCGACCTGCAGGCCCTCGATGCCGGCGGCGATGGCTTTTTGCGCCAGAGTCGCGGCACGGGTTTGTTGTGCCAGCGGCACCGATATCGCCCAGCGATTGTTGTTAATGATGAAGACGATGGGTAGATCCCAGACCCCGGCGAGATTCATAGCCTCCATAAAATCGCCCTTGGAGGTGGCGCCGTCACCACAGCTGACGACCACGACACCCTCCTCGCCCTTGATTTTAAGCGCCGTTGCCACACCTGCCGCCTGGGTTAACTGGGTGGCAATGGGCACGCAGATGGGTAGATCTCGCGATGTTCTATTGAGGTTGCCGCCGCGCTCATCGCCACCCCAGTAGATAAAGACTTCGGCGGGGGACATGCCGCGAATAATTTGTGCCGGCGCGTCGCGGTAATAGGGCACCAGCACATCGTGTTTGGCCATCGCCAGTCCGGTGCAGACACTGATTGCCTCCTGGCCGAGAGTCGATGGGTAGGTGCCCATTTGCCCGGTGCGTTGCAGGGCCACGGCCTTTTGGTCGAGTAGGCGCGCCTGAACCATATTTTCGTAGATGGTGAGTAGCAGGGGGGTGTCTGTAATCCATTCTGGCAGGGGCAGGTCGAGCTTGCCCTGGGCGTTGAGATACTGCAGAAAATGGATGGAAAACTGTTGGCGTCCGCGCATGGTTTACCTCGCTGGGTGAGAGTCCTACGCCGTGAGCGGTACTCGCGGCCTGTCGTTGGAAGCGGGGTTTGGCTTGGTCAGCACTTGCAATGTGTTGTGGCCAGCGGCGATACGCTGTTGGGCCAACGACACGGCACTTTGCAGAGGGGTTTGCGCCTTGCCTTTGGCGCTGTCGAGTAGTTCGCGGATGGTGGTGGGTATGGCCTCTAGCTTTGCGTCGATACGCGCTTGCTCCTCACCGGAAAAACGCATGGCGGCGTAGATCAGCCCGCCCGCGTTAATGGCAAAGTCGGGGACATAGAGAATGCCCCTGTCGCGCAGCAGCGCCTCATCCCTGTCTTCGGCGAGTTGATTATTGGCGGCACCGGCGATAATGGCGCAGCGCAGGTGGGGGATGCTGGCGGTGTTGATAATACCTCCCAGGCCACAGGGCGATAAAATTTCACAGGCCTGTTGGCAGATGGCGTCGCTGGCCACGACCTTGGCATTAAAGCGCTGACAGGCATACTCGGTTTTACCGGGGTCGAGATCGCTGACAATCAAGGTGGCACCGCCGCGATGCAGGCGCTCGGCCAGTGCCATGCCGACATGGCCGAGGCCCTGAATGGCAATGCGCGCCTGCTTGATGGTGTCGTTGGCAAAACGTACCTTGAAGGCCTCTTTGATGCCGCTGTAGATTCCGGCTGCGGTGTACAGGCTGCAGTCGCCGATTTTGCTACTGGAGCTGACATAGGTGGTGTGGGCGGCCATGATATCCATATCGTGGAGGCTGGAGCCACTGTCCAGGGCGGTAATGTAGCGGCCCTGCAGGGAGGCAATGAAGTCGCCCATTTTGGCAAACAGTAAGTCGCGATCCCGGTCAGAGGGGGGCTTGATAATGACCGCTTTGCCTCCACCGAAGGGCAGGCCGGCGAGAGCCGCTTTGTAGCTCATACCCTGAGCCAGACGAGCGGCGTCTTCGAGGGCGGCTTGCGTATTGCCGTAATGCAAGTAGCGGCAGCCTCCGATGGCGGGTCCGAGGGTAGTGTCGTGAATGGCGATAATGGCCTGTAGCCCACAAGCCTCGTCGCTGATCAGGTGAATATCTGACAGGCCGTATTTACTCAGTGTCTCGAACATTGCATGTCCTCCACGGTGCTACAGAGGCGAGAGTCATGGCGGGTCGTCATAAAGCCGACGTTTGAGAGGGCGCTGGCAATTTGCCACCTCTATAAACCTATAGACCATCTAGCCCGTAAAATACTGTAAAACCGTTAAATCCGCTGCACCCTGATTTTTAGGAGGATTGAGGGCGACTCCTGAGCTTGGGCGGAAAAGGGGGTGATGCGTGTCTAAAATCCAGGAAAACACTGCCGAAGTTTGCTTTTATTCAACAGTCTGCCGGTGAGAGCTTGTCGTTATCGCTCGTTTTGTTGGGCCATTAACAATTGATAGAGAAGGTCGCTCAGAGCTCTTTGCAACGCTGTTGCACTTGAGTATTGACGTATACTCTGCCCCCAATACGAGTTACTTCAGCACAAAAATAGCAATAAAGGGGCGGGGAATGAAAAGTCAGGCTGCGGTCGCGTTCAAAGCGGGACAGGCACTGGAAATTCACGAGGTGGATTTACAGGGGCCCCGCGCGGGGGAGGTGCTGGTTGAAATTATGGCGACGGGTGTCTGCCACACCGATGCCTTTACCCTGTCGGGGGATGACCCCGAGGGCGCTTTTCCGGCCATCCTCGGTCATGAGGGCGCGGGCATCGTCCGCGAGGTCGGTGCGGGGGTGAGCTCCGTGAAACCGGGCGACCATGTGATCCCCCTGTACACGCCGGAGTGTCGCCAGTGCAATTTCTGCCTCCACCCCAAGACCAACCTCTGTCAGGCGATTCGCGAAACCCAGGGTCGGGGCGTGATGCCCGATGGCAAAAGCCGTTTTTCTCTCGACGGTGAGCCGATTCTGCACTATATGGGGTGCTCCTCCTTCTCCAATTACACCGTGCTGCCCGAAATCGCTCTGGCAAAAATTCGCGAAGATGCGCCCTTTGACAAGGTTTGCTATATCGGTTGTGGCGTTACCACCGGTGTAGGTGCGGTGGTGTTTAAGGCCCAGGTCAAGCCGGGCTCGACGGTGGTGGTTTTTGGCCTCGGTGGCATTGGTCTCAACGTGGTACAGGGTGCACGGATGGTGGGTGCCGGCAAGATTATCGGTGTCGATACCAACCCGGCCAAGGTTGCACTGGCGAAAAAGTTTGGCATGACAGACTTTATCAACCCCAGTGAAACGCCGCAGGTGGTGGAGGCTATTCTCGACCTGACGGGCGGTGGTGCCGACTATAGCTTTGAGTGCATCGGCAATGTCGAGGTGATGCGCCAGGCCCTGGAGTGTTGCCACAAGGGTTGGGGTGAGTCCTATATTATCGGTGTCGCCGGTGCCGGTCAGGAAATTGCCACCCGGCCCTTCCAGCTGGTTACCGGCCGTTCCTGGCATGGGGTCGCCTTTGGCGGTGCAAGGGGTCGCAGTGACGTGCCCACCATCGTCGACTGGTATATGGAGGGCAAGATTAATATCGATGACTTGATCACTCATACCATGCCCTTGAGCGAGATAAATCGGGCCTTTGATTTAATGCACCAGGGCGAGAGTATTCGCTCGGTGGTGCTGTACTAATTGCGTTTAATTAACGGGAAAATAACATGAGCGACAAAGCAGAAATAAGCGGCAAAAAATACCAGAATATACTGCAAACCATCGGTAATACCCCCTTGGTAAAAATCAATAAGTTGGCCCCGGATGGCATCAATCTGTACGCCAAAATCGAAGCCTTCAACCCCATGGGTTCGGTGAAGGACAGGCTGGCACTTGCGGTTATCGAGCACGCGGAACAGAGCGGTGCTTTGAAGCCGGGGCAAACGGTGATAGAAGCCACCAGTGGCAATACCGGTATTGGTCTGGCCATGGTCTGTGCACAAAAGGGCTACCCCCTGGTGGTGACGATGGCGGAAAGCTTTAGTGTCGAGCGGCGCAAAATGATGCGTTTTCTCGGTGCCAAGGTGGTGCTCACCCCGGCGGCGGAAAAGGGCAGTGGCATGCTGAGCAAGGCGGTGGAACTGGCAGAAGCCCACGACTGGTTTTTGTGCCGCCAGTTTGAAAATGAAGCCAATGCCGATATGCACTCGCGCACCACTGCACCGGAAATTCTCGCCTGTTTTGACAATGATAAGCTCGATTACTGGGTCTCGGGCTATGGTACCGGTGGCACCTTGAAGGGTGTTGCCCGAGTGATGCGCGAGCAAAGCCCCGAGACGAAAATCGTGGTCTGTGAACCCGAGAGTGCCGCCCTGCTGACAAGCCATGTGCCCCAGCAAGCGGGGGAGAGTGAGTCGACCTACAAAAGTCATGGCAGCTTTAGCCCCCATCCCATGCAGGGCTGGACACCGGACTTTATCTCGCAATTAACCCAGGATGCCGTCGCCAGTGAGCTGGTTGACGAGGTATTAACGATTCCGGGACCGGAGGCCTTGCGACTGTCGAGGGAGCTGGCGGTGCAGGAGGGAATTTTTGTCGGCATCTCCGCGGGTGCGACCCTGGCCGGGGCGCTAAAAGTCGCCGAGTCTGCGGCTCCCGGTAGCAATATCGTCTGCATGTTGCCCGATACCGGTGAGCGCTATTTGTCGACACCCTTGTTTGGCGATATTGCCGCCGACATGGATGATGATGAAAAGCGGCTGTCGGCGTCGACACCCGCGGCACAACTGGATGCCTAGTTTGAAGGATGATTTTTTGGAGAGCGCAAACCATTGAATAAGTGGGAAGATGAAAGGGGTCCTGAGGATGATGGCGAAGCCGCATCCCACCCCTTTGACACACTGACGCCGAGCTTTTTGATTGACGCGGTTGAGAGCCTGGGCTTCTACTGTGATGGGCGACTGTTTCCCCTCAACAGCTATGAAAACCGGGTCTATCAAGTCGGCATCGAAGACGCCACGCCGATGATTGCTAAGTTCTATCGCCCCCAGCGCTGGAGTGAAGCGCAAATTCGTGAAGAGCATGAATTCTGTTTCGAGCTGGTCGAGCAAGAGCTTCCCGTGGTGCCACCCTGGCGCAATGAGGCGGGGGAAAGCTTGTTTGTATTTGGCGATTTCTTCTTTGCGCTGTTTGAGCGCCGCGGCGGTCATGCCCCCGAGCTGGACGATCTCGATAACCTCTTTACCCTGGGTCGCCTGATGGGTCGTATTCACGCGGTGGGTGCGGTGAAAGGCTTTCAGTATCGTCCGGCGATTACACTCGAAGATTACGGTCATGCCAGTATTGCGTTGGTTGGCGAGCGCTTTATTCCCCGCTCACTGAAGGACTCCTACCTATCCTTGACCGCCGATCTTATGCAGGCGGTAGAGGCGCAGTTTGCCCAGGTCAGTGATATCACGCTCATTCGCAGTCACGGTGACTGTCACGGCGGGAATATTCTTTGGCGCGATGACACGGCTAACTTTGTCGATTTCGACGATGCGCGCACGGCTCCGGCGATTCAGGATTTGTGGATGCTACTCTGTGGTGATCGGCCCCGGCAGACGGCCCAGCTATCGGAAGTGGTCGAAGGCTATAACGAGTTCTTTACCTTTCACCCTAAAGAGTTGCGCCTGATTGAGCCCCTGCGCACCCTGCGCATGTTGCACTACGCCGCTTGGTTGGCGCGGCGTTGGACGGACCCTGCCTTTCCCCGCGCCTTTCCCTGGTTCAATACCGAGCGCTACTGGGGCGAGCATATTCTCGAATTGCGTGAGCAATACGCCGCTCTGCAAGAGCCGCCACTGGCATTGTTTTAAGGTTAGAGTCGAGTGGGTACCTGGGGAGGCTGTAGAGCTAAGCTGTGGATAAATACGGGAAAAGTTGTGCGGGTATTGTGTAAAGGTAGTGGAAAAGCACAGTGAAATAACCGCGGGTAGGCATTACAGAGCGCGGTAAGTCGGCTCCTGAGCCCTGTGATGTGAGTTGCGGGGGTCAGCTTGTGACTACTCTCAGGGTGAGAGCCAAAACGCAGCTAAAAAGGGCTAATCGCGCCTACCCAACAGACTGTGAAAAGACTGGTTCTGGTAGCTTGTTGGTGCTGATTGAGAAATTGTTTAGGGAGGTGGCCAAAGCTGGCGAGGTGACAAATTGGCCAGCCCATATACCATAGGATTATTTCCAGGCAATACTCCCATACCTGTAGTACCAGCCATACTAAACAACGAGCGACCATGCTAGCGAGCGTTAAAACTCCTTTTAATGAACCCTCTAGCAGGTCGTCCATGTGATCATCCTTTTACATAAAGGAGTAACTAACGAGTCGGTTTTATTCCATCGGTGGCAAGGTCATGGCCATGCCATTGAGCTCGTCACTGACTTTCATCTGGCAGCACAGGCGCGAGGTGCTGGTTAGGCCGTGAGCGGTATCGAGCAGGTCTTCCTCGGCTTCACAAAGTTCGCCCGATTTTGCGAACCAGTCTTCATCGACGATGACGTGGCAGGTGGCGCAGGCCAGCGAGCCACCACAGGCGGCTAGCATGGGCATGTCATGGTCTTTGGCAACTTCCATAACGGTGGCGCCATTAGTGGCTTCAACGGCGACTGTTTCACCATCGGGTTTGATAAAAGTAATTGTTGGCATTGGGTTTATCTCCTCGGGATTATTGTTGATAGGGCTTAATTAGGCGGGTTCCAGAGTGGGAATACCGGATGTGGTCGAGTGTTCAAAGTTTAGGGCTTGTCCCGGATTGACGATCCGATAGGCAGCGTGGGCGGCCTGGGCCGCCTCCGAGAAACCACTGAGAATCAGCTTCAATTTGTGGGGATAGTGGGCGATATCACCGACCGCGAAAATACCCTCGACATTCGTGGCGCAGGTGGTGGGCTCGACGTTGATGACACCATTGAGAATATCCAGGCCCCAGTCATTGATCGGCCCCAGCTTACTGGCGAGGCCAAAGAACGATAGTAGGTGGTCAGCTGCAATGCGTCGCTCTTCACCGTCCAGAGTTTTGACGATGACGGTTTTGAGTTGATCGTCCTTGCCCTCCAATGCGGCCAGTTGATAGGGGATGACCAGTTCAATTTTGCCGGCGTCGGCGAGAGCCTTCATTTGCGCGACGGATTCGGGAATGGCGCGGAAGCGGTCGCGGCGGTGGATGACATATACCTCGGCGGCAACGTCGGCCAGTGATAGCGCCCAGTCGACAGCGGAATCGCCACCCCCGGCAATAACAATGCGCTGGTCGCGAAAGTCCTCGCGCCTTTGCACCATGTAGTGGACGGATTTCCCCTCAAACCGATCGATATTGTTCAGGGGTGGCTTATTGGGGCCAAAGGCACCGGCACCGGCGGCAATAATGATGGCGCGGGCCCGAATGTTAAGGCCGCTCGAGGTGCGCAAGTGCCAGTGTTCGCCGACCTTTTCCAGCTCGCTGACCTGCTGATTGAGGTGGATAACGGGCTTAAAGGGTGCGATTTGCCTTTCCAGTCGGGCAATTAAGTCGACGGCATTAATGTTGGGTGCGGCGGGAATATCAAACAGCGGTTTTTCCGGATACAGGGCCGTGCACTGTCCACCGGTCGCCGGTAGGGCATCAATCACATGGCAGGACATTTTCAACATGCCGCATTGAAAGACGCTGAACAGGCCGACAGGGCCGGCACCAATAATCGCCACGTCGGTGGTGTGTACTTCGCTCAAAATAGTTTCCTTGGGCGCATCATTTTATAGTTTTAGCGGTTTTAAGCGAGACGTTCTTCGATACTCCACTTTATTCACTAGCCGTGAAAATTGGCTAGTTTGGCATACCAGAGCTTCACTGTAGTTGCGTTAAAACAATTGCATGCTATTTATTCAAAGACGATGGTTTTGTTGCCGTGGATGAGTACGCGGTCTTCAAGGTGGTAGCGCAAACCCCTTGCCAGCACCATTTTTTCAACATCTTTACCAATTCTTACCATGTCGTCAATGCTGTCGTGATGGCTGATACGAGCGACATCCTGGTCGATAATGGGCCCTGCATCCAGCTCGTCGGTGACATAGTGGCAGGTGGCGCCAATCAGTTTGACACCTCTCTCGGCGGCCTGATGGTAGGGCCTGGCACCGGCAAAGGCGGGTAAAAAACTGTGGTGGATATTAATAATGCGCCCCGCATAAAGAGAACAAATTTCGGGGGGTAGTATCTGCATATAGCGCGCCAGGACGATGACGTCGGGCTGCATATCCGCCAGTAGGGCCAAAATTTTGGCAAAGTGCTCGGCCTTGGTGTCCGGGCTCACGGGTTCATGATGGTAGGGTAGCTTGTGCCATTCCACATAGCTGCGCAGGTCGTCGTGGTTGGAGATCACCCCGGTAATATCGTAGGACAATTCCTGACTGCGCCAGCGGTAGAGCAAGTCCGACAGGCAGTGGGCCTGTTTACTGGCGAGCAGGGCGACTCGCTTTGGTTGGGCGGTTTCGGTAATGCGCCACTCCATGGCAAATTTTTCGGCCAGGGGGGCAAAGCGTGTGCGCAGCTCATCGGCGCCGTAGGGCAGGGACTGGGCGGCGATCACCTGGCGGGTAAAAAACCAGCTGGAGTCGGGGTCGAGGTAGTGGTTGGCCTCGGTGATCAGTCCGCCCTCCTGGGCGAGAAAGGAGCTGACAGCGGCAACGATGCCGACTTTGTCGGGGCAGGCAATGATTAGACGATAGCTATCTTGGGGCATGCTGTGCTCTTAAAATGAAGGGCTGCTAAAAGTGGATTTGACTATTTAACTGTCGGGCTATTGTAGCGAAATGCTTGCTCGATACTATTGTTCAAAACCGGCGAACTGACAAAAGCCATCGACATCTTCGCGACCACTAATAAGGCTATTTGCAGGGTGCTCGGGGTCAATGTGACCGAGAGCCATACCGTTAAATATAAAGTAGTCCTCGGGAATATCGAGTACATCGTGCAGTACCGGTTGCACATCCTGCCAAAAACCCTGGGCGCAGGTGTGCAGGTCGTACTCGCGGGCGGCGAGCATGACATTGCCCATAAAAATGCCCAGGTCGCCGAGTTGCCCGGGCATCAAACAGCGGTGGATGGAAAAAAACAGCCCCACCGGTGCGCCAAAGAAATAAAAGTTCTGTAGCAATTGCTCGTTGCGCCTGACCTTGTCTTTACGGTCGATGCCCAGGGCGTCATAGAGCCCCATGCCGACATTAAAGCGCCTGGATTTATAGGGCTGGATAAAGTTTTCGGTGGGCGTTTGAAATTCTTTCTTACGGCTGCCGATGGGGTGTTTTTCGGCGAATGCCAGAGATTCTTCAATGACGCGCTGAAGTTGCTTGCCGCTCACTGCGTGGACCTGCCAGGGCTGCATATTACTGCCCGATGGAGAGTGGCGGGCGAGCTCGATAACCTGGCGAACGGTGGCCTCGGACACGGGGTTGTCGAGAAAGCCCCGGGCTGAAATACGGCTGTGTATGGCGTCGGTGAGTTGCATTATTGTGGTGTTCTCTGGGTAACGAATTTATTGCTGCTTTAGTGCGATGGCCTTAGGGTTTTTACACCCTCAGGGCTACTCAGTAGCACTATGTTGGCCGGGCGTAGGGCGAATAGACCGTTGGTCACGACACCGGTAATGTTGTTGAGCTTTTCTTCCAGCGCCTTCGGTGCGGCGATGGGGTGCAAACGCTGCACATCGAGAATCACATTGCCATTGTCGGTGACCACGCCCTGGCGATAGACGGCCTCGCCACCCAGTTTAAATATTTCCCGCGCCACATAACTGCGCGCCATGGGTATCACTTCTACCGGTACGGGGAATTGCCCCAGGTGATCGACCCACTTACTGTGGTCGGCAATGCAGACGAAGTCATCGGCAGCGGCGGCAATAATTTTTTCCCGGGTCAGTGCGCCACCGCCGCCCTTGATGAGCTCCAGTGCCGGGTTTACCTCGTCGGCACCGTCGACGTATATTTGCACGCCGCCGGAAGTATTTAATTCGAGAACGTTGATGCCGTGATCGCGCAGGCGTTGGGCGCTAGCCTCGGAGCTGGCGACGGTGCCTTTGATATAGCCCTTGTGTTGGGCCAATAAGTCGATGAAACAGTTGGCGGTGGAGCCGGTGCCGATGCCGAGATAGCTATCGTCCTCAAGGTGTTTGAGCACATAGTCGATGGCGGCCTGGGCCGCGGCTTGTTTGAGCTGATCTTGTGACACTTGGTTTTTAAGCATGGGAAACTCCGGCAATAGAGCGGCATTATATCTGAGCCAGTCAGGCTCTTGGCGTTGCCGTGCAAGAGAATTTTCCGATCTGAGGGCTGTAATTGCTGCCGGCCTTGGCCTTAGTGCTGGTATTAGCGCTGATGAGAAATTACGATTGCGCCTAGATGTAATCCTCCATTTAAACAGCGGACACCTACCCTCATGCCAAAAAGCTATGTCAAAAGAATCCTCGATGCCCGCATCTACGACCTAGCTGTTGAGACACCGATCGACGAGGCGCCCATTCTATCGGCGCGTATCGATAATCGGGTGCTGTTAAAGCGTGAAGACCTACAGCCGGTATTTTCCTTCAAGCTGCGTGGGGCCTATAACAAAATGCGCAAGCTCAATGACAGCGAGCGTGCGGCGGGGGTGATCGCGGCCTCGGCGGGCAACCATGCCCAGGGCCTGGCGATGGCGGCCCAAAAATTGGGTGTGAAGGCGACCATTGTGATGCCGCGCACCACGCCGCAAATTAAAATCGATGCGGTGCGAGCCCTAGGGGCCAAGGTCGTGTTGCAGGGTGACACCTATGACGGCGCGGCCCAGCATGCCCAGAAGCTAGTTGCTGAAAAGGGTTTGGTCTATATCCATCCCTTTGATGACCCCGATGTGATTGCCGGACAGGGCACGGTCGCGGTGGAGATTTTGCGTCAGCACCCGGGGCCGCTGAACGCCATTTTTGTGCCGGTCGGTGGTGGCGGGCTGTGCGCGGGCATTGTCGCCTATGTGAAGTATGTGCGTCCCGATATCAAGGTGATTGCTGTGGAGTCGGAGGACGCGGCCTGTCTGGCTGCGGCGATGGCAAAGGGTCGACGCGTGACCCTTAAAGAGGTTGGGCTGTTTGCCGATGGCACGGCAGTGGCGCAGATTGGCAAGGAGACATTTCGCATCCTGCGCGACAGCATTGACGCGGTGATTACCGTGTCGACGGATGAGATTTGCGCGGCCATTAAAGATATTTTTGATGACACCCGCTCCATCTGTGAGCCCGCGGGAGCCCTCGGTCTTGCCGGTTTGAAAAAATATGTGCAACAAAGTGGCTGCAGCGGTGAAACCCTATTGGCCATTGACAGCGGTGCCAATATGAATTTTGACCGCCTGCGCTATATTTCCGAGCGCACCGAAATAGGCGAGAAGCGCGAGGCCGTGTTGGCGGTGACCATCCCCGAAAAGCCCGGCAGTTTTAAGCGTTTCTGTCAGGCCCTGAGTCAGCGTATGGTCAGCGAATTTAATTATCGCTATGCCGATGCCGGTGATGCCCATATTTTTGTCGGTATTCAGGTCACCTCCGATGCCGACCGTCAGGCCCTGGTCGACGATTTGCTCGCCAAAGATTATGCGGTGGTCGATATGACCGAGAATGAGATCGCCAAGCTGCATATCCGCTACATGGTTGGTGGGCGCGCCCCGGAAATTGCCGACGAGGTGGTGTATCGCTTTGAGTTTCCCGAGCGGCCGGGGGCGCTGTCGAATTTTCTCGGCAAGTTGGGGGGGCGCTGGAATATCTCCATGTTTCACTATCGCAACCACGGCTCCGCCTACGGTCGCGTACTGGTGGGTCTACAGGTGCCGGTGAAGGAGCGTGCCGATGTAGGCGTTTTTCTCGACGCCCTACACTACCCCTATCAGGAAGAGACCGGCAACGACGCCTACCGCTTTTTCCTCGGCAAGTAGTGCTCTTTAGCGGGTTTTAAGTAAGGCTACCCAGGGTGCGAATTTGAATGGCGTCGACATTGGCGCTGCTCAGGGTGTCCGAAATGACCACTACCTTGTCGTCGCGCTTAAAATCGTCGCGCTGCAATAGCACGGCTGCTGCTGCGGCGAGCATCTGCTCGGGCTTGTCATAAAATTTTAGGCGATAGCTGCGCACATTGCGATTCAATATCAGTTGGCGGTGGGTGTGTTCTTCAAAGGAAAAGGCACAGATAACCGGGGTCTGGGGGTGGCAGTTGGTGACGAAGTTGACCATGCGTCCGCTTCTGGTGGGTACGATGATGCCCTTGGCGCCAATGGCCTCGGCCAGTCGCACCGCCGCTGCGGAAATGTGCTGTTTATCGTTGTCCAGCACCAGGTCGTCGCTGAACAATAAACCGCGGCTCTTTTCCGTGGAGCGGGCAATGCGGTCGAGGGTTTCCACGCAGCGCACCGGGTATTTGCCGACGGTGGTCTCGCCCGAGAGCATGATGGCGTCGGCCTCTTCATACACGGCGTTGGCGACATCGGTGACTTCGGCTCGGGTCGGCATGGGGTTGTCGATCATCGATTCCAGCATGTGGGTGGCAACGATGACGCGCTTGCCGTGTTTTGCACATTGGCGAATGATGCGCCGCTGTACGCGAGGTAGGACTTCGAGGGGGATCTCAACGCCGAGATCGCCACGGGCTACCATAATGCCATCGCTGGCGGCGATAATGTCCTCCAGATTGCCCAGCCCCTCCTGGTCTTCAATCTTGGCGATGATCTTGGTATTCGTGACATCGTCGCCGAGCAAGTGCCGTAACTCGGCAATATCAGCAGCACGGCGCACAAAGGACAGGGCGATAAAGTCGATTTGGTGACTGCGAGCGAAGGCAATATCCCTTTTGTCCTTTTCCGTAATCGCGGGTAAGTTGACTCGAATGCCGGGCAGGTTGACGTGACAGCGGCTCTTTAGCAGACCGCCGTCGACGATGCGACACTGTATTATCTGCTGTTCTTTCGCCACGACTTCGAGGTTGATCAGGCCGTTGTCGACGGTGATTTTGTCGCCGACGTTGACGTCGTGAATCAGATCCGCATAGTTAATTTGAATGGCGCCTGCCTTCCCTTCGCCCTCGCTGCCGGCTGCCACAGAAATAAGCTCGCCCTCGATCAAGTTGCGCTCCTCTTTGAGAGTGCCGGTGCGAATTTCCGGCCCCTGGGTGTCGAGTAAGATGGCGATGGCCTGGCTTCGGGAGTTATTGAGCTGCCGGATATGGGCAATGACGGCGGCGTGGGAGGCATGGTCGCCGTGGGACATGTTTAAGCGCGCCACATTCATACCGGCATGCGCCAATTGGGTGAGCATGTCCAGAGAGCTAGTCGCGGGGCCAATGGTGCAGATGATTTTGGTTTTTCTCATGGGCCTTCCTTGTGCAACTGGGCTTAGTTGTTGGGAGTGATATGAATTATCCCTCTATCCGTGGCGATGATATTGAGGGGGATATCCCAATTTTGGCTTTCCAGTTGCGCGACTTCCTGACAGTGGTGGGCGAGGCCGATTAATAGTGGCCGCTTCATGGCGCCATTACTGAGCGCAGCGAGACTGCGGTCATAAAAGCCGCCGCCCATGCCGAGGCGATTACCACAGCGGTCGAAAGCCACCAGGGGCAGTAAAATAATATCCAGTGTCCAGAGTGGCGCTAGCGGGTTGTGGGCCAGTGGTGGCTCGGCGATACCAAAGCGGTTGTGGTGCAACTTGCTCTGTTTTCGGTGGCGGGCAAAATACAGGCGGTTGTGTTTTAGGGGGTGCAGCACGGGGAGGTAGATGAGCCGGCCGCGCTTTGCCATTTTACCGATGGCGGGCTGGGGGGATATCTCGCCGTCATTGGCCAGATAGTAGGCGATGCGGCGCGCGCGTTGGAAGGATTTGCACTGGCCGAGGTGCTGGCTGAGGGCTGTGGCGGCAACTTGCTGTTGTCGTGTCGAGAGTGAACGTCGTCGTTGGCGCAGGGTACTGCGATTGACCGGATTTATGGTGGCGATAGACGATGCCTCGCGCAAGTACGGGCTTTGCTCATTGTTAGGTATCGCGCCATGGTTGTGTGTCAATGGCGGGAAATAAAAAGGCCCGGGAGTGCCGCTGTCGATGTGGCCCTGAACCCGACGGTTCAAGGTGGGGGACGCCGTACAACATTAGGCTCTCCGTCAAGCGGATATGCACACCAGCAGCGCGGG